>RGHP01000001.1 GCA_010024125.1 Gammaproteobacteria bacterium
CATTCTTAAAGGTGTTTGGGGAAATCCCACCGAAGGCTTGATTTATGTTCTAGGGTCGGAGTACCGACAAAAGGACAGGCAATGACTGAACCGCAGATCGTTGATTACAGCGTCTATACAGGAGTAATGGACAACGGCCAAGAAATCTTGGTGCAGATATTCACCAGCCCAGAGTCGGGCAAGTTCCTATTGGGACAAATCGCATTCAGAACGGCAACCTCAAGTTGGGGTCAGCCCATACCTTTGGAGAAACGATGAACTACTTTGCAGAGAAAATCATAGGGCTAGTACTTTGTACCGTCTTTGGCTTTACGGTCGCTGTAGGGGCTCCTGACGCGTCTGGTAGCCCGTCTGGGACTATCGCCCTAGCGCCATATTTGCTAGAACCGAGCACCACGACATCGAGCACGTCGTCCACGATTTACATTGACCCTTACACGTCAGCTTGTGAGCAGTTCAGCGCGCTTGCCGTGAACCTCGCTAGATACAATAACTACTCTTGGGATGTGATCTTGGGGGCTGAGATCGTGAGAACCTACAAGCCAGATCCCGATGCCTACAAACGCGCTGCCGCGTGTCTCGGGCTAGAGCCTTCATCATGTATGATGGTCGCCGCCCATAACTATGACCTCAAAGCGGCCCAAGATGTCGGTTTCAAGACCGCCTTCGTCAGGAGACCTACCGAGCATGGACCGAATCAGGCGATTGATCTTGAGGCGACTGGTGACTGGGATATATGCGTCGAGTCTCTGACGGACCTTGCCACTAAGCTGGCGTGTCGCTAGATCGCAATCTGATTCCCAAACGCTTTCATTAGCATCGACCGGAAGTTTGCCTTGTTCTCTAATCCGAGCCCGGGCGCGATCGGTAGATTCACAAAGCTCTGCTCAACCTTCAATTCATCGGAGAATCCCCCGAACGGCTGAAAGACACCAGGGTAAGACTCATTTCCACCCAGTCCTAACCCGGCTGCGATATGCAGAGACATCTGATGCCCACCATGCGGCACAACCCGTCTTGGTGACCAGCCATACTCGGCAAGCACATCAAGCGTTCGGTAATACTCAACTAACCCGTAGGATAAAGCGCAGTCGAATTGCAGATAATCAATGTCTGGACGCATACCACCGTACCGGATCAAGTTGCGCGCATCCTGATGAGAAAATAAGTTTTCACCCGTCGCGGTTGGTAGGTCGTAGGCTTCACTCAACGCCGCCTGAGTTTCAAAATCCAATGGATCGCCAGCCTCTTCATACCAAAACAACTGGTATTGCTTCAGTGCCTCTGCATAAGCGAGCGTGGTCTCAAGGTCAAAACGACCATTTGCGTCAACGCAAAGATTTCCTTCACCCACAATCTTCAACGCCGCCTCGATCCGATCGCAATCATGGGAAAGGTCAGCCGCTCCGATTTTCATTTTGCAAACCGTATAACCTAGATCGAGATACTGACGGAATTCATCTTGCAGACCAGAAATATCTTTACCGGGGTAGTAATAGCCACCTGCTGCATAAACCCAGACTTTTGAATCAGGTTTCCTACCGGCACGGTTAGCGAGTAATTGATATAGCGGGACACCCTGCATCTTGGCGCGCGCGTCCCAAAGCGCCATATCGAGAACACCAACGGCAACTGATCGTTCACCATGTCCACCGGGCTTTTCATTTGTCATCATGACATCCCAGGCTCTATGAGGATCCAGATACCCATCTTCACCAACTAGGTGATCTGGGTCAGCCTCAAGCAGGCGAGGGATCAAACGATCTTTCAAAATCCCAGAGGCGTTATATCGTCCGTTTGAGTTAAACCCATATCCAACAATAGGTTTACCATCAATCATTTGATCAGTGACGACCGCAACAACCGAGCATGTCATCTTCGAAAAATTGATATAGGCGTTCTGGATATCTGAGGCGATTGATTCAACAGAATCATAGATTGCTGTTATGCGCATTTGACCACCATGTTCGGAAAGTAAGCCATGCCTACAAAAAAACCTGATGGATCGGAAGATGACAGATTGTTAACAACCTGTCATCTGAGTAAGAGTAATGGACGGTGGGTTTTCTAAATTACGATTCTTTGACGCCAAGGAGTGCGTAACCACGGACAGTTAGGCGGTTAGCATGATCGATCTCACCAGACACCTCGATTGCCAGGCGCAAGGAATTACAGAACCCTTTTACAAAGCCGACAGCTGGCTCGATGATAGTTGCGAAAGGGTTTACCGACGTTAAGCTTGTACGAACCGCAGACAATGTTGACATTGAATAGTCTCCAACAAAAAACTGATGATGAATTGAGTATTATGGTAACAATAAATATTGCGTCGCACAATACAATTAGGCTCGTCGGAATTGATGAAGCCTTAACACTCCTGCAAACGACGCAACGCATCGCATTTATTGACGTCCGCGATCACAAATCCTATGTCGACGAACACCCGATATTCGCAGTCAACGCGCCAATTGACTCAATAGAATTGCAAATCAAGCAGCTCTTCAGTGATGAGATTGGAATCGCCTTAATTATCGGGGACAACCCAACCATGACAGATTGGGCCGCCGCGGTCATCGCTGACGCTACTCGTTTGACGCCCCAAATCATCGACGGAGGATTCGATGCATGGAAAAACCACCGCCTCCCGGTCTGGGGTGGGGAATATACGCCATCAAAAGCATTCGGTGAGTGGGTAGAAACGACTGGTGAAATCAAAAATATCCAACCGCAAGATGCCATCACGAGACCACCCGAGCACCAATTCGATGTCAGACCTTTTACGGAGTACCAAAAGTTCAGCTTACCCAATTCCATCCATTGCCCCACTGGCAGGCTCGGAGCGCTTAATATTCCTAACGGCTCAATCTATCTTCATTGCGCGGGCAGGACACGCGGAATCATTGCTGCGCAAACACTGGCCGACCAAGATTTTAAAGCATCTATTTATTGCATCACCGGTGGCACTCAGGGATGGGAGCTCGCTGGAGGAGTTCGCTCGTTCAATAACCACCGATCAGCAAAAAGCCTCTTCTCCGAAGAGACGATGAATCAGCACGCCAATCATCTCATCAACAAATTTAATTTGCCGATCGTAACGAAAGATTGCGAAAGCAAATGGGTGAACTCAGAAACCCCCTTCCGCATCATAACTGTCGACGAAGACCAAATGACCGATCGAGCGATTTCCCCTACCACCCTTATCCAAAGCACAGATCAGTATTTGGGCACGCACAATATGTCCATCGTTGTTCAAGGGCCCAATCAACTGGATTGCGCTGTTTCCGTTTTATGGCTTCGCCGCATGGGATGGGATGCGTGGTTACGCGAAGAGTTTGCGCCAGAATCAGTCGCGCCTAGCCACACAGGTATCAAGCCCCTTGAATGGAACGATGAGTGGCTGCGCACTGATCGTATCATCGACATCCGTCCAAGCAAGGCATTCAAAGCCAGCCGACTCAAAGGTTCGACGTGGATACCGAGATCACACCTCAACTCATTACCGACGTCGAGTCGTTATTTGATTGTCTGTGATCACTCTCAAATCACCCACACACAAACGCTCGCAAAAGCGCTCAATCTATCGGAATCAAGTTGCATCACTTGGGATGTGATACCCAAAGAATATATCGACTCATGTGTCATCAGCTTCCAAACTCACCCAGTCGACCAAGCGCTATTTTTCCCAGACAGACATCAAGGAAACCTTGAACATGCACAAGGATACCTCGACTGGGAACACAGCCTTCTTCCTACACTGAGAGATAATGGGGATATTCCGTGGAAACCAATCAATGACCCACTTGATCAGCCGACATCCCATCTCACTGCTTTCTACCGACAGGTTCACTCATGAACAAACAGCCAACTGAACATTTGCGATACGGATCACCTTCAGCAATCCCAGCAGTCGAAAGCCGAGAGACGATTGATACGCTGTTATCACATCAGTCTTGCAGAGCATTCTTGGATCAACCGATAAACGATGATGTCAAACATCTGTTATTTGCGGCAGCCCAATCGGCGCCCAGTAAATCGAACTTGCAGCAGTACAGCTTTATTGACATCAACTGTTCGTCAATAAGAGGCGAACTGATTCAAATGTTTCCATCGATCCGCTGGGCACTAGAGGCTCCAATGCTCATCTTCGTTATCGGAGACACGCATCGAACGCGAGAAATAAACCGCGTTAAAAACCATACCTTTCGCTGGGAGCAAACAGATGCATTTCTCAATGCAACAGTGGATGCATCGCTCGCACTCGCTTTTATGATTGCCGCCGCCGAAGGCCTTGGGATCGGCACTTGTCCCGTGTCAAAAGTTAGAGAATCGAGTAAAGCGATTACCAAGCTTCTGAATTTACCAAGAGGCGCTTTCCCAATCTGCGCATGTGCATTTGGGTATCCGCAAAACGAGTCTCAATCAATATCACCGCGACTACCGCAATCGGTGGTCGTGCATCATGACTCGTACCAGCCAATCGATTTTAGTCAAATTGACGACTACGATGAGACGTATAACCGCATAGCGGGACCACCTAAAGCACGATACCCAGAGAAATTTGGCGAACCGAATCAAAGCACGTGGTCAGATAATGTCGCGCGACAAACAGCAGTGGTCGAGCGCCCAGACTTTCGAGACATGTGTGAAAGCCAGGGTTTATTTCGGAAGCAAAGCTAACAGCCGATCAGCGACTAGCTCGTCAGATTCCCACATCAACCAATGACCGACATTCGGAATGACTTCGATCTCAACATGTGGAACTGACTTCCTCAAGATGGCCTCACGCTCCGGGCGATATTTACCGACGGATGCATCGAACTCTCCAAACAATACCGAGACAGGATATGGTGCACCGACCAATGCGCGTGCCAGCGTATCTGTCGCAGAGATCGGTCTGCTTTTCAGCCGGTGCATTCCGGTGTTCGTTTCTTGGATGTAAAGCGCTAGGTCATCGATACAAGAAGCGTCTTTAACCATTAAAATCTCGAGGTTTCTGCGATGAGCCTCGACGATCTCTTCGCGACTCATCTCCTTCGTACGTCTGATTAAATCGGGCATCTCCCCGCGCGGCGCACCAGTTCCTCCAGGACCTAGTAACACCAAATGCTCAATCTGTGACGCCATGAGAGACGCAACATGCCCTGCAATAGCGCCACCAAAAGAAAATCCAGCTAGAATGAATTTTTGTCGGCCAACCAACTCCCTCAAAGCTTCAGCCAAAGGGCCTGCAACTGACTCAGCGGTGTGTGGCTCAATCGGAGTATCAGACCGCCCAAAGCCTGGCATATCAGCGGCTATGACCGTTGCAGACTTCTCAAGCCAAGGGATCACTTTTATCCAGTGAGCCCAAGACCCATAACCACCGTGCAACAAAACGATACAAGTCGATCCACGTCCCCAACGATAGAGTTGCACACCCAAACCATCGACAGTAATGCGCTCATCCGACGCGCGATCGAGAATCTGACTATAAGAAGCTAAAGGAGTTACAAGAGCTACCATGGATTAAACCCAGTTCTGATAAGCCTCGTATAGAAACAAAAGCCCACCACACGCGATGAATATCTCCATAAATTGCGAGTGCACTCGGACAGAAGTATTCCTTACCAACCAACGTCCCACGTACGCTCCCGGCATTGTGCAAAGACCGACCAATATACCGGTAACCATCAGCTCGTTTGTCAAGAGCGGTGACATCCCGAACACGATCGTTTTGGTAACATTCAAGCTAAACCCTAGCATGGCTATTGTCCCAATCATCGTCTCACCCGCCAGACCGGCACCGATGAGGAAGGGTGCCAACATCACGGCCGCTCCAAACGTGCTACCCGAGACAATACCGTATGGGATCCCAGCGAGAGCTAAACCTCTTAGTCCGACCTTGACCTCTTTCTTCTTGAGGCTTCTGTTCAGAGGTATAGAGACCAACAAAAACAAACCTAGGACCAACGCGACCACACCGACCGGCAGAGACACATAAACGTAGGCACTGAGAACAATAAACGGCAAACCAGTCAGAAACACCGCCAGATATTCCTTGATCGCGACCGACTTCCGAAACGCCCATATCCTCGCAATGTTACTTATAATCAAGGCCGTCGCGACCACTGGGACTGTTTCTTTAACCCCGAGAAGTGGCGCCAGCATGACCGCGAGCACGAGGCCTCCCGCGAACCCGGAGAAAGAATGGAAAACTGCAGAACTAAACGCTGCAGCGGCCACCAAAAAGATGAATACAAAGTCTATTTCGCTCATTATTGTCTACAATTTTTATTTAGTTCGGTGAGTACAAAGAAGAATTGTCAGGTGATAACGTTGATTCACCGCACGAACAGTGCGATATTCTTCCCAGTATTGTCAACATAATATCAACAAAACTTAAGAGAAGCGCATGCCCTCCACTCTTTTTGACAAAATTTGGACCCCACATGTCGTTACCGATAGAGGGGACGAGTCTCTCTTGTACGTGGACCGTGTCCTCCTCCAGGAAAACTCATTCCATGCGTTCGACAAGATTCGGCGTGAGGGACGGACGGTTCGTAACCCGGACCAGGCGTTTGGATTCTCAGATCACTACGTACCGACACGGAACAGAGAGCTAGGAGTCGATGGTATCCGGGACCCCGAGATCCGGAACATGGTCGAGCTGATCACATCAGATACCGCAACATATGGGATCAAACTGTTTGGTCTAGGCCATGACTACCAGGGAATATTGCACGTCGTTGGGCCCGAGTTTGGTATCACTCAGCCCGGTCTCGTGATTGCTGGAGCGGATTCTCACACGTCGACGCACGGAGCGCTTGGCGCCTACGCATTCGGTATCGGTTCCTCCGAGGTCGCACACGTCTTGGCCACCCAGACACTCTGGAGGTCGAAGCCAAAAACGCTCCGCGTAACTATCTCGGGTGAGCGGAAGGCTGGGGTGTCTAGCAAGGATCTGATCCTGTTCTTGATCAGAACGATCGGTAGCGGTGGGGCCGTCGGCTACGCCGTCGAATATAGCGGCGACACAATCGACGAGCTGTCTGTCGAGGCCAGGATGACCGTCTGCAACATGTCCATCGAGGCGGGCGCGAGAGCGGGTCTTATTGCTCCTGACCAAAAGGTGTTCGACTACATGCGGGGCAAGCCTATGGCACCGAAAGGACCGCAGTGGGAGCAGGCTATCACATACTGGCAGACTCTCAAGACAGAGCCAGGATCAGTCTTTGATCGCGAGGTACAGATCGAGGCTTCGGAGATTGCTCCACAGGTCACCTGGGGTACGAATCCGGAGATGGTTGCCGACGTCACGGGGAGTGTCCCCGACCCGAATGCGGAAAAAGATCCTGAAAGAAAGAGCCGGATGACAAGGGCCCTCGAGTACATGGGCCTGCACGCAAATCAGGCGATACAGTCTATCTCCCTTGACCGTGTATTCATTGGGTCTTGTACGAACAGTCGGATTGAGGACTTGAGGATCGTTGCGCAGGTCATGAAAGGACAGACGTGCAGGATCCCGACGATGATTGTCCCAGGATCAGAGCAGGTCAAACGGGCCGCTGAGTCAGAGGGTCTACACGAGATTTTTCAACTCGCCGGCGCCGAGTGGCTCGCCCCGGGGTGCTCTATGTGTGTCGGCATCAACGGAGACATGCTTGTGAGCGGTGAGCGAGCAGCCTCGACATCAAACCGAAATTTTGAGGGTAGACAGGGGCAAGGGGGTCGTACCCACCTGGTCAGTCCAGCCATGGCCGCGGCGGCTTCTATTACAGGCCAGTTTGAGAACATCAGCTCATATGCGGAGGCACGCTCATGGAACCTCTGATTCAGATTAGCGCGATCGGCGCACCGCTTCGTCTTGCAAACGTCAACACGGATCAATTATTTCCTGCGCGATTCATCAAAAAACCACGGGCGGTGGGTTACGCGCAGTATCTATTCCACGACATTCGACGCACCGACGCGGGAGACATCAACCCAAACTTCCCGCTCAATGATGCCAAATTTGAAACAGCTCAAATTCTGTTCGCCGGCGCAAATTTTGGCTCAGGGAGTTCAAGAGAGGGCGCCGTTTATGCGCTTTATGACTCGGGGTTTCGAGCCTTATTCGCTCCAAGCTTCGGTGAAATATTCGCAGCAAACTGCCTCAAAAATGGTGTCCTTACAGCTCGACTGGATCAAGAGAAGATCCAATCGATTCAGGAAGCACTGGACCTCGCTCAAGAGCCGAGAATCTCAGTCGACGTCGATCAGGAATGCATAACACTACCGTCCGGCGAGGTTGTCACATTCAGTCTAGATCCATTCCAAAAGCACTGTCTCATGAATGGCTTAAATGAAATTGATCTGTCACTCCAATTCAATGACGAAATCACAGCCTTTGAAGAGAATCACCGTAAGACATACCCCTGGACCGCGTTATGAGCGTCATTCGAGGAATCGAACTCCGACACCTCAGCCTCCCTCTTATCAAACCCTATGCACTGAGCTATAGGACGTTTGAATCGTTCGAGCCTTATCTCGTCAGAATCATCACGGACGACGGTCAAGAGACATTTGGCGAGCAACATATTTCTCCCGGATCCAGCTCTGAAACACGCGAGGGAGGTTGGTCTTTTCTGGCCTCATCGGCCGCCGCGATGATCGGTTCGGACATCAACACAGCCTTTGAATGGTTAAACGATAAACGATCACAAAGCCCCGTGGCAGCAACCGCCCTACTAAACGCGTTAGATCAAATCAAAGAGCCAGGACAGTGGACTCCAGAAGGTCATCTCCGCATCCCGGTTTTAACCGCGTTTTCAGCAACGACACCGGAACAGATTACGACAGAACTCGATGAGAAAATTGAACTCGGGTTTCGAACTTTCAAGATTAAAATTGGAAAAGACGTGAATGAGGACAAGAAGAGAGTTCGCGTCATCCAGGACACACTCAGAAATCGAGGCACGATACGCGTAGACGCGAACCGAGCATATTCTGCGCAAGACGCAATCGAGTTCAGCCAAGTACTTGATCCAGATGTTTGTGAACTATTTGAGCAGCCTTGCGACACCTACGACTGGGACGGTAACGGCCAAGTGGCGCAAGCGTCCCCTGTTCCATTAATGCTCGATGAACCGATCTGCAGCATCGCGGACATAGAGCGCGCGGCAACGATGCCCGGAGTCGGATTTTGTAAGGTCAAACTCAAGCGCTTTGGCTCATTGGTTGACTTGTGTAACGCCATCGAAGCAGCACATGGGCTAGGTCTTCAAATAGTACTTGGCGATGGCCTAGGTTCAGACATTAATTGCTACCTCGAGGCACTAGTGTCTGAGCGATATCTGCACCGCGCGGGTGAGTTCAACGGTTGCTTCAAGATTCGAGATGACTCACGGATCTTAACGCCACATCTCAAGTTTGAGGATGGACACATGATTCTAGAAAAATCAGCGCCCTTGAATCTAAACAAACGAGTCATAAACGCCAGAACAGTTCGGGAAGCAATGTACGGAGAGACGGAGAACTAAGATGAAAATCACGCAACTATCCCCCAACATTGGAGCCAACATCGACGGTGTCGACCTTGCAAAACCTCTCACCCGAGACGTCATAGGAACGATCAAAGCCGCATGGGATCAACACCTCGTCCTACGATTCAGAAACCAGTCGATCAATGATGATGACTTGCTCCGGTTCAGTAAATATTTTGGAGAACTTGATCCGCCAGGCCCAAATCCATACGGGGTTACATTTTTGCCGGAATATCCCGAGATCAACGTCATCTCAAACGTCAAGGCGGACGACGGGACACCAATTGGAAATCTCGGCGACGGAGAGGCAGTCTGGCACGCAGACATGACTTATATCGAGCAACCCCCTGTGGCCGGAATCCTTTACTCGCTGGAGGTGCCGCTGGGCCAAGGTAACACCTACTTCAGTAATATGATCCACGCATACGAGGCACTACCCGACGCTCTTAAAAAAGAGATCGGTGGGAAAATTTTGATCCATGACGCGGCACATAACAGCGCAGGAATGCTACGAAAAGGATACAGCGAAGTTACCGACCCCTCTGAAACACCGGGCGCAAGACACCCGATGGTTTGGACAGACTCCAGAGGCAAACAAGCGCTGTTTCTCGGCCGTCGACCGAACGCCTATGTTGTGGGTCTGAGCGCGGATGACAGTAACCAACTACTCGATGAAGTTTGGTCGCGCGCAACTGACCCTAAGTGGACCTGGCACAACGAGTGGCAGGTTGGGGACCTCGTTATGTGGCAAAACCATCTTGTGATGCACAGACGAGACGCGTTCGATGGAAACACTCGACGGATCATGCATCGGACGCAGCTGAAAACATTTGCCGCCTAACAAGAATCGAGATCAACAACCCTGCCCACGTCTAGGGCCCTCGCTCTTTCTAGAGCCAGTCCCGCCATCGCGACGTCGCAGACCGCCATGCCTTGGATCACGGCCAGCGTCACACCACTGCAAATCGATTGGTATTTTTCAGGGTCGAGTGCCACGTCACCAATCGAGGCCGTCGTTCGAGCCTGAATCTGATCGACACTTAAATCGTCAGATTTCACCCAATGATGAAGATCGCCCTGCTTAAGCGCGTAGCCCAAATCGTCAAGAATGAAATGCTGGCTGCGCTGCCAGGTGGTGAAATCAAACTCGGGCACGCCACCCATGGACAGCGCGACCGCTCCGTTCCGCAGCCAATCACCTTGAATAAAGGCACTACTTGCCTTGGTGATTGTCAGCACCGCCTCCGCGCTTCGTACCGCTGGCTCTATCGCTTGGATACTCATTCTGGAGGCGACGGAGTTTGGCAAACTTTCTCTGAATAGTCCGCCACGTACCTCATCGCGACTACCCAAAATAATACTCGCGTCCGGAAACGCGTGACCCAGCGCGATGGCGCATTCGAACCCTATCTTACCGGCCCCGATCAGGGCAATGACCTGAAGATCTGGACGTAACCAACGGAGTGTCAGAGCACCAGTCACTGCCGTGCGTCTCCGGTGTAGCCAGTTCTCGGCGACTAACCCCTCGGGTTGGCCAGTCTGAGAGTTCACTACCCAAGTAAAATAGGACCCAGGACTCGCCAGCCGGAAGCCAGCGACCCCAATATCCCCGAAGTGAGCTCCCTTTAATCGGCATTTTTTTGGCTGATCAGATGGTAACTCAAGATACAGAGAGCTCGGCTCCGAGAGAACCGAACCCACTCGGCCGTAGTATCGGTAAGCCTTAGCGCACACCTCAAAGCAGGCATCAATTTCGTCGTCCAGGCAACGCTTCACGGTTTGCTCTGACAAGATCCTCAACTCAGCCATTTTAAGAATCTCCCAACCATCGGTCTTGATCGACGAAGCGGTCACGGTCCCCCAAAGGGCTTAACAAATCAGACACAGGCTCTGAGTTACCGTTCTCGACGATTGACCTCAGAATTGATTCGGTCGCCTGAATGCAGGCCCGCTGAACATCAGACGGTACAATCATGTATCGGTACCCAAACTTTTCTAATAAGTCTGGACTGGTGTAGGGAGTCTTCCCGCCGGGGAACATGTTGATCAAGACCGGTACATCGAACAAACCAGGTATTAACTCGACTTGTTCCGCTGTCTCTGGGGCCTCAACAAAAACAACATCTGCGCCTGACTCGACCATTGCTTGTGCGCGCGAAATTGCCAGTTCGAATCCTTCGATCGCAATCGCGTCGGTTCTCCCAATGATCAAAAAGTCATCAGATCGCCGCGCTTTTACAGCGGACTCAATTTTGCGACACATCGAATCTTTTGAAATGAGCGACTTACCTTCAAGGTGACCGCAACGTTTTGGGAAGCTCTGGTCTTCAATATGTACGCCCCTGATGCCCGCGGCCTCAAACATTTGGACCATCCGTCGGACATGCTGAGTATCACCGTACCCGGTGTCTCCATCTGCCAAGACTGTCCCATCAAATGCCCGCACTATCGATTCAAGCCTAGAGGCCATCTCAGTCATCGAGACCAACCCAAGGTCCGGTAACCCAAGACTCCGAGCAATGGCGCCCCCACTGGCGTATATCGCCGTGGCGCCCACGTGTCTCGCGATCGATGCGCCCAGCCCGTCATATACGCCAGGCAGGATAGTCAGCGTTTGCTCATCATTCATTAATAGTACCTAAATTGTTAACAAAAATTTTAGCGATATACCCTGTGTATAAAAATTCTATCGGGTTTTTCGAACAAAGGTCACAGATTGTGTTGACAATATACATCGCTTTCGTGAACCTAGGGCAAGGTATCCGAGATACCTTTAGTTCGAACTTAAACCAATAATAAAGGGGAACACGATGATTCCTATGAATACTCTCAAGAAGACTACCTTTGCTGTTTGCGCAACCTTCGCGTTGTCGTCAACAGCGTTTGCCGCCTCCCATGGCGACAAAAAGAAAGATCCACCGGTTTGTGACAAGCCAATCGAAGTCGTCATCCACTCGTCGTACGGCGGGGGCACAGACGTTACTGCGCGGATGATGATGATTCGCTCACGTCGCACACTCGATCAAGACATGTTCGTGATCAGTAAGCGTGGTGGATCTGGAGCAAAGGCCCAGAACTATGTTCTGTCTAAGCCTGCAGACGGATGCACAATCATGGCGCTGACTCAGTCCCACCTATATACGATGGCACAGGGTAAGTCGGACATGAAGATAGACGACATTGTCGGCGTAGCTCGCGCGATGGACGACCCGACGTTCTTGGTTGTTGGTGCGAAGAGTGAAGCAAAAACACTCGAGGACCTTATCGCAGCATCAAAGAAACGCACCCTGAATTTTGGTGTGGCACAGGTCGGCGGTACCGAGCATATTGGACTAGCGCAGCTTTCAAAGGCGGCCGGTATCAAGTTTAAGGTGGTTCCATTTGGCTCGGGTGGTGAAATGCTTCAGGCACTCTTATCTGGAGCAATCGACGCGACACTACCGAACGTGAGTGAGGCAGCGACGTTAATCGCCGACGGATCTGTTAGACCTCTCGTGCTACTTGCCGAAGAGCGCCTACCAGACTACGCAGATGTTCGTACGTCTTTCGAAATGGGTTACCAGGTTAAGACCTCTACAACCCGCGGATATGCTGTTTTGGCTAAGACTCCAAGAGACAAGGTAGAACAGATCTCTAAGGGGCTTGTCAAGGCAATGTCCCACGAAGTGTTTGCCAACTACTTGGCTACCGCTGGTCTAAAAGTTGAGACAAGCGTCGCGGGGACTGACGTTTGGGACAAGGGCCTCAAAGAAGAGTATGCGAAAGCTGCAGAGGCTCTAAAAGAGCTTGGCATTATTAAGTAATACTACAGGAGCACGTTGATGGACAATCAAAACTCAACAGCTCCAACAACTGACGATGCACGGGCCAATCGGCTCGTGCATCCAGTTGATCTGGCTGTAACAGCAATCATTCTGGCCGGTGTAGGCTACCTCTTTTACGTGACAACACAATTTGACGAGGTGTCTCCACTCTTTGCTCAAAACATTCAACCGGCGATGTACCCGCAACTGCTGCTGTGGATTATCGCGGCATTATCTTGCTTCTTACCGTTCGAACATATTCTTCTAGCGAAGAAGGGTAAAAACATCGATAAAGACCGCAGTGAATCAGTTCATCCGCTTACGAAGATAACTATCGCGTTCCTCATAGTTGTGGTGCTTGCGGCTCCTTATTTGGGGATGCTGCTGACAATGATCACAATCTGTCTGGTAATGCCTCGACTCTGGGGCTACAAGAAGTTGGTTACAACTTTGCTCTTCGCGGGAATATTTCCCGTCGTTGTTTCTTTAGTTTTCTCGAAAGTCCTGAGTGTCTATTTCGATTCTGGGATTTTTGGTATCACCCTATAACAATTAAAAAGGTTCAAGTCTGATGGACGCAATCATTGAAGGTTTCTCTCTCCTTTTAGAGATTGAGAATATTATCTTAATCACGCTCGGCGTTTTGATTGGGGTTTTGGTCGGGGCACTCCCGGGCCTCAGCTCACCGATGGCTATCGCCCTCTTGACCCCATTCACGATTCAGTTGGAACCGATTCCAGCCATCGCCATGATGGCTGCACTGTACTGTGCAGGCACCTTTGGCGGCTCCATCACAGCGATTTTAATTAATGCACCGGGCGCCCCACCAGCTGTCGCCACCGCTCTAGATGGGTATCCGATGGCCAAACGAGGGGAACCCGGCCGAGCGTTGGGCCTCGCGACTGTTGCGTCTGTCTCCGGTGGCATCATCAGCCTGATCATCTTCATCGTGGCCGCGCCTACTCTTGCCGCTGTGGCGCTAGAGTTTCGCCCGCCTGAGTATTTTGCGCTGGCCGTCTTCGCGCTTTCAATGCTTGCGTCTATGACTGGAAAGAGCTCCCTACGTAACCTCATTGCTGGGGCTGTGGGCGTGCTTCTAGCGACGGTCGGCATCCATCTCACAACAGGGGTCGAACGCTTCACTTTCGGGATCCCAGATCTTGATGAAGGTATCCACTTTGTGCCGGTGCTTATTGGCCTCTTCGCAATGGGCGAATTACTTAGCCAGTCAAGTACCCTCAATGATGCTGTTGAGCGTATCGAAGCGAAAGCCATGAAGCTTCCGACCTGGGCTGAACTCAAAGAGCTGAAGAATTGCATACTGCGCTCATCGGGGATCGGGACGTTTATCGGGATTCTTCCTGCCGAAGGATCAACCGTCGCTGCAATCGTCGGATATAACGAAGCTAAGCGCTTCAGTAAAAAGAAAGATGAGTTCGGGACAGGGACGCCTGAGGGAATCGTAGGCCCTGAGGCTGCAAACAACTCAGCAGCCGGGGGTGCCATGGTCCCTACATTGGCGCTAGGTATTCCAGGGTCAGGATCCACCGCTCTTATCCTTGCCGCGCTGATCATGCATGGTTTTAGACCGGGACCATACCTCCTGAACGAGACGCCCGAGTTTTTGTATGCCATTTTTGGAGCAATGCTGTTCGCGAATATCGCGTTCCTGGCCATAGGATTGGCTGGTGCTAAATTCTTTTCACTTGTGACGTTTATCCCCAAGCAGATTCTATGGCCTTCGGTCTTCATCTTCGCCGTCATAGGAGCCTACTCATCGAGCTCGTCATTCGTTGACGTGTATGTGATGTTGGTCGCTGGCCTGATTGGATATTTCATGAACCGGCATGGGTTTGGTGCCGCGCCACTTGTGATGGGATTAATCTTAGGAAAAATGGTCGAGGAAGCGTTTAGTCAGTCGATGATTATTTACGACAATAACTTCCTAGCCCTGATGGAGAGTCCGATCGTTCTGTTCTTCTTCGCACTAACTGCTTTGAATCTCTCGACACCCTTCTGGACAGGTTTCAAAAACAGAAAGGCGGCGAAGGCATGACACAGTCAAATTCCGTCGCGGTCGTCACCGGTTCAGCCCGTAATATTGGCCGGGCGACCGCCATCAAACTTGGAGAACTCGGCTTCAACGTGGTGGTGCATACGAATAACGATGCCGAAAATCTCCAACAAACTGCGGACCTAGTGAGACAAACCGGAGTGCAGTGCGCAACCGTGGTTGGATCTTTAGATAATCCAGATACTGTTGTTGCCCTAGAACGCGCGTGCAAGACTCTCGGTCTCTGTCAGGTACTCGTGAATAACGCCTCGGTCCGTAAAACCAAACCTTTTCTGGAAATGACACTTGAAGAATGGCAACAGGTTTTTCGCATCAACAGTGATGCGCAGTTTATGTGCACCCAACAATTCCTTCCCGATATGCTCGGTTCAAAATGGGGTCGAGTTATTTGCCTGGGTGGTTTATCAGCCCACACAGGCGCGCAAGAGAGGGCCGCCGTAGTCAGTTCTAAATCAAGCGTGCCCGGTCTGGTGCGGGCACTTGCGGTGGAGTTCGCGAATTCCGGGGTGACCTTCAATTGCGTGGTTCCTGGTCACATCGACACACACCGAACCGCTGAAACAGGCGCTCGGTTGAAGCATCCAAGTTTTGAAGGAAAAAATGTTCCCTACGGGCAGCCATCTGATATCGCGGCTGTTATTGGGATGTTAGTCGGACCAGACAGCGGATTCATAACCGGGCAGACAATTCACGTTAATGGCGGAGCCTTCCTACCATGAACTCTGTAATTCTTGCAGAACATATCGCCGCTATCTCCACTAGCCAAACCGCAAATATTCCAGAATCAGTCAGACAGATGTTGCAGCGAGTCACACTCGATGCGTATGGGCTGATGTTTTCTGCTCGCAACACAGACTACATTCAAGCGGTCGAATCATCATGCATCGATAACGGAAACTCGACCGCGTTTGGTCATGGGTCACGCTTCACAATGCAAGATGCTGCTCTGATCAACGGGACAGCAATCCACGGAGAGGATTTCGACGACACGTTCGAGGGAACTCCTGTCCATGTATCATCTGTGATCGTGCCAACAATTCTGGCAATTGCCGAACGTGAAGATGTCTCTCCAGATACCTTTATCAAGTCGATGGCGTTCGGCGCGGAGCTGATTTGTAGGCTTGCTTTGGTTGCCCCGACGGCGGTTCATCGCCAAGGATTCCACCCAACGGCAATCCTAGGAGCATTTGGCGCAAGCCTAACAGCATCGGTTGCGTACGGGCTTAGTCCGCAGCAGACCGCGTCAGCGCTTGGAATTGTTGGCTCCATGGCCTCTGGCATTATCGAATACCTTGCTGAAGGCACATGGACCAAGCGAATGCACCCCGGCTGGGCTGCCTCAGCCGGCATTAAATCTGCAGTCATGGCGAAAGCAGGTTTCACAGGGCCTCGTACAGTGTTCGAGGGTACTCATGGACTATTCAAGGGCTTTGCTTCGGATTCCGTTACTCCAGAGTTCGGTCATCTAGAATCATTCGGGGATGGTTGGGTTTCGGCAGGCCTTGCTTTTAAACCCTATGCTTGTGGGACCATGACGCAACCGTTTGTTGACTGCGCGCTACAAGCGGCAAAGAAATTAAGACCCGAAGATATTAAAGATATCCATGCTCATGTCGGTGAAGGTACCGTGCATCGCCTTTGGGAGCCACTTGAGGAAAAACGAAATCCATCCACGCCCTATGGCGCAAAGTTTTCTGTTCCTTACTGTATCGCAATTGGTCTTCTCGATGGGAAAGCAGGATTAAACGAATTCACCGAAGAACAACTTTCAAGAAATGATATTCGGTCAGTCACCTCAAAAATCACCTATTCAATCAACCCGGAAGATCCATACCCGGAAGAGTATGTGGGATGGATAGACGTGATTGACACCGAAGGAAACACGCACACCTTCACGCAGTCGTGTCTGAGAGGTGGCAAGCAAGAGCCAATGTCTCAACAGGAGCTCGAGGATAAGTTTACAAATAATTTGGTGTTTGCAGGTCTCGATACGCATGACATTGAGTCAGCACGAGATTGCGTTAACCAGCTATTCAACTCAAACAACAACATCCGAGAGTGTGTCAAAGCACTCGCAATGATCGGAGAAAAATCATGACATTACCTATTGCATCAACAGCTCTGAAAGGAATTCGAGTCATCGATCTGTCACGCGTTCGTTCTGGTCCAACTGCTGTTAGACAATTTGCTGATTGGGGAGCCGACGTTATCAAAATTGAGCCACCAGAGTCTGTGGAACCAGACGGAACTCTTGGGGCCGGGCGTAACACTGCAGACTTTCAGAATCTGCAAAGGAACAAGCGAAGCATGACTCTGAATTTAAAATCCGAAGACGGAATTCGGATTTTAAAAGATCTAGTCAAGACAGCTGACGTAGTTATCGAAAACTTCCGTCCAGATGTAAAAGATCGTCTCGGACTCGATTACGAAAGTTTAAAAAAAATTAACCCTCGAATCATTCTTGGTAGTATCTCCGGTTTCGGCCAAGATGGCCCGTACGCGAAACGACCAGGATTTGATCAAATCGCTCAAGGCATGGGTGGTTTGATGTCGATTACTGGAGAACCAGGTGAGGGACCAATGCGAGTTGGTATTCCGATCGCTGATTTATGTGCAGGCCTCTTTTGCGCGATGGGGGTGCTTACCGCACTACTCGAGCGTACTCACTCTGGAGAGGGGCAATGGGTGCAAACCAGCCTGCTGCAGTCACAGATATTTATGTTGGATTTCCAGGCTGCTCGATGGCTGACGCAAGGTGAAATTCCTAAGCAAGCTGGAAATGATCACCCTACAAGCATTCCAACCGGTGTATTCCCGACAACCAATGGTTCGATCAATATAGCCTGTGCAGGAGAAGCAATATGGCAACGGTGCGCAAAAGCACTGGGCCATGCTGAATGGATCGATGATACTCGTTTCTTGCGAAATGCTGACCGCTCAAATAATCGAAAAATTCTCAACGCTCTGATATCAGAAGTCACAGAAACGAATACATCCGAGTATTGGGTGGAGACTCTGCTTGAGGCCGGCGTACCGACCGGGCCTATCTACTCAGTAGACCAAGTTTTTTCAGATCCCCAAGTGGAACATTTGGGTATTGCTACCGAAGCACTCGGAACGATCCCATTTGGTGACACACAACTGGTGGGGCAGCCGTTTTCAATGAATCGAACTCCAAGTTCGATCGTCTCCCCACCCCCTAGTCGAGGTCAACATACTGCAGAGATATTGGCTGAACTAGGAATCAGTGACGCAGAGTCCCTGAAACAAAACAATGTGATTTAAAGGTGTAAAACATCATGGACAAAATGCTTTCAAAAATTGAGGGCTCTATTGGATACCTTATTTTTAATAACCCTGAAAAACACAATGCTGTGTCGCTTGAAATGTGGGATGCAACAGACGCGATTTTAGACGAGTTTGAATCGAATCCCGATGTACGCGTTGTCGTATTAACAGGTGCTGGCGGCAAATCATTTGTGAGCGGCGCAGATATTTCCAAATTTGAAAAAGAACGCGGTTCGGCCGAGGCGACGAAACACTATAATGCGCGCATTCGGGCCATCTATGAACGCATCGATCATTTTCCTAAACCAACAATCGCACAGGTTGATGGATACTGCATCGGAGGTGGGCTCAACCTCGCTGTATGTTGTGATATCCGTATTTGTTCTACTAAATCGAAGTTTGCAATGCCAGCTGCTAAGTTGGCTCTGGGTTATCCGTTCCCGGCCATTCAGCGGTTAATCAATGCGATTGGCGCTTCAAATGCGAAATATTTGATGTTTACCGCGGAACGAATTGATGCTGACACCGCTTATCGGATGGGGTTCGTTCAATCTGTTCATGATGAGTCTTCGCTCGAACAAGAAGTTGCTGCGCTCGCCAATCAAATTGGTTCAAATGCACCACTGACAGTTAAAGCGATGAAATTCATAGCAACACAAGTGTTAACTGATCCAGATAACAGAGATCTCGGGCAATGTGACGCTCTCGTTGATGCCTGCTTCAACAGCGAAGACTATAAAGAGGGGCGCACCGCGTTCATGGAAAAACGGGCTCCGCAGTTCAAAGGCTGTTAATCGAACTTAGGACGCAATCTGGTCATTAACTGACTGCAATTCAATCGCTGTCATTAGCCGTTGTTTCGCAGTCATGACATGACTTCTCATCGCTAATCCTGCTTTGACTGGATCGCGATGTGCGATGGCCTCCAATATCAACGCATGTTCTGCGTTAGACACATCCATTGATCCTTGCTGAATCAAACCTTTGCGTCGAAATAAATGCAATTCCTTAACAAGCGCAAGATACAGCTGAGTTAGACGTTCACTGCCAGTCATCGCCAATAGCTTTTCATGAAACGCTAAATTCTCTGGGTAGTAGGCCTCAAAGTCGTCAGCACGAACAGCCTTATCTAAGCGCGCATGGATATCCCATAGTTCTTGAATCTGCTGCTCAGTCCCGTGAGTTGCAGCGAGCTGTCCAATTAATTGATCGAGGAATGCGCGAATGTCATAAACCTCCAGCGCTTCGCGCACATCCATCTTACGAACGAACACGCCTCTATTGGGCACTGCTGTGAGCAGACCAGCCTGCACAAGTCCCTTGCATGCCTCTCGAATTGGTCCTCGACTCGTACCGAACATTTCAGCCAACTCGACTTCGTTCAGCTTATCGCCACCTTGAAGTTTGCCCTGGAGAACAAGATCCTCAATTTTCTTCTGGACAGCCGTTGAGAGGCCTGTAGTGAGAAAATCAGACATGGTGCTCGAAATCCCTTCGTCCATACATCAATTAAATTGTTAACAATTTACCACAGACCGCTATATTCGCGACATAAATGGCCAGAAAAGCACGCGTATACCTCCTCAGAAATCGCTTCCAAAAAATATTTTTCCGCCCCTATTGCTTTTCCTAAAAAAAGATCGAAAATGCGCGCACTTAAACAAAACCACTTGGAACTTTTTATGCGTTTGTGACCCGGCGTCTGAGTTTGTCTAGACGTGTCTGAGCGACGAAGACAAATTTGGAGACGATCCGTGTTGACAACCATTCGACCACGATCAGAGGGTGACCTCTGGCTGGCGCAGGCTGGTGGTATCTCGCCTGCACTTCTATTTAACCCGAACCGAGTTCGTGAAACTTGGCGAGCGTTACAACGCGCACTGCCACAGGTCACACTGTATTACGCAGTGAAATCAAATCCGTATCACTCGCTACTCGCGACCCTTGTCGATGAAGGCGCGGCATTTGATGTGGCATCTGCACCAGAAATCCAAGCATTGTTGCCTTTTGGTGTTCCTACAAATCGGATGATTCACACTCACCCGATTAAAACCGAACATGACTTGGCGACATCCGTTCAGCTTGGTGTGACTTCCTTTGTGGTCGATAACCTCGACGAACTCTGGAAGGTTGCACCTTATCGCCATGACATCACCATCATGTTACGCCTTGCCTTCGTTGCACCGGATGCTCCGATTGATTTATCACGCAAGTTCGGTGCGCAACCAGAAGATGCTCTACATATCATGTCAGTGGCAAAGCAAATGGGTATTACCGTTGATGGCTTATGCTTCCACGTTGGGTCTCAGGCTCAAAGTGCCGAAACCCATCGAATTGCATTGCTCAAATGTATCGAAATCGCTCGCGATGCGAAGAACCAGGGAATTGCTGATATCGAACGCATCGATATTGGTGGCGGGTTTCCGGCGAATTACTCAAATCGACCTGTTGATTTTGATACATTCTGTGCCCCAATCCGCGAAGCAATCGCTGAGGTTCCTGATCATATCCGCCTGATGGCAGAGCCTGGTCGCGCTATTTCTGCGCCGAGCATGACGCTTGTATCTCGAGTCATCGGACGCTCAAAGCGACAAGATGACACCTGGTGGTACTACCTCGATGACGGCGTCTATGGTGCTCAATCAGGACGGATTTTCGATCACATCAATTACCCGATGACAGTGTTCACAGAAGGCGGCGAATTGACACCAGCTGTTTTTGCAGGACCGACATGTGACAGCGTTGATCGATTTGGAGATCAAGAAAGTTTGCCTGAACTTTCTTTGGGTGATGTGATCGTCATCCACGAAATTGGCGCATACAGCATCGCTACGGCGTGTCACTTCAATGGAGTTGCTCCACCGGTCATTATCGACCTTGAAGACACATCAGAAGTTCAGCGTCGTCAAGCGTAGAACTCTATGCAGAGCGCCGGTGAGTCGACCGGCGCATTTGCCAAAAGCCAAATACACCGCCTAATCCCACAATTAAAATCATCAATGTTGCTAAGGCATTGATATCTGGACTGATACCAAGCCGTACTTTCGAGAACACGACCATTGGTAAGGTCGATGATCCTGGACCAGAGACAAAACTGGCAATGACCAAATCATCGAGCGATAGCGTGAAAGCCAAAAGCCAGGAAGCAACCAGTGCAGGAGCAATTGTCGGCAACGTCACAGTTAAAAAAACCGTTGTTGGTCGTGCACCCAAATCCATCGCAGCCTCTTCAAGTGTCCGATCCATATCACGAAGCCGTGCCTGAACAATCACAGCAACAAATGCCATACCAAAAGTCGCATGCGCGAGCACGATCGTTGTCACCCCCCGACCCGAGGGCCAGCCAATCCAATTGTCCAGCGCAACGAATAAAAGTAAGAGTGACAGCCCAGTAATCACTTCCGGCATGACCAGAGGTGCCGCAACCATTCCAGCAAGCCAAGTTCGCCCACGAAACCAACGAAATCGTACAAGCGTCATTGCAGCTGCGACACCTAAAACAAGTGCAATCGTCGCGCTCGATGCAGCAATCTGGAGACTCAATTTCGCAGCATCCAAAATCTGCGGATCTTGAAATAACTCAACATACCAACGTGTGGAAAATCCGCCCCACACTGTCACCAACTTGGACTCATTAAAGCTATAGATCACGAGGATCAGAATGGGCGCATATAAAAACCCAAATCCGAGAGATGCCATGACCGGGAAAACATACCGAGAGAGCCTCATGAAGTCGCCTCTTCAGTCTTTGAGTTTATTCGGTTCAACCACATCAGCGGTCCAACAATGACAAACAGCATGATGATCGCTACCGCAGAAGCAATCGGCCAATCGCGGTTAGCGAAGAATTCATTCCACAGCACCTTACCGATCATCAGTGTGTCATTACCACCTAACAGTGCGGGAATAACAAACTCACCAATCGCTGGAACAAACACCAATAAAGATCCCGCAATCACACCCGGAATCGTCAACGGAAGCGTCACTGTAACGAAACTGATCCAGGGAGTTGCTCCCAAATCTTCAGAGGCCTCAAGCAAGGTCCTATCAAGTTTTGAAAGTGATGCGTACAGAGGTAAAACCATGAAAGGCAGGTAGGTATAAGCAATACCAATGTAAACGGCCAAATCAGTTTGAAGAAACACCAAAGGCTCCGAAATCAAACCAAGTGACATCAGCAGCCCATTGAGCAATCCGTTGGTTTTTAAGATCGCAATCCAGGCATAGACACGAAGCAAAAACGAGGTCCAAAACGGCAAAATCACCAACAAGAGCAGTAAGGTTCTACGCGGCTCTCTCGCCGTCGCAATCATATAGGCCATCGGATACCCAATGAGTAACGTGATAACTGTTGAAACAAAGGCAATCCTGACTGACTCCAAATAGGCTGCCCCATATAACGGATCATCAATGAGGAACAGATAATTCCCGAAATCAAGTCGAATCTCGAGAGCGCTTTCAACCCAATCGAAAAGAGGTAAATACGGTGGCATCGCAATCGTCGCTTGTGACAGCGAGATTTTTAAAACCACTAAAAACGGTATGAGGAAAAAAACACCAAGCCACAAGGTTGGAACCCAAGAGACCCAATCGCGTTGCAAAGATTTCAATTTCGCGACGAGACGCATTACTGACTCAATACCACGCCAGCCGAGCCATCCCAGGTGATCCAAACTTCTTCACCCCAAGCTTCGGCAAAATCGTCCATTCGACTGATATTCGGGCGACTGATTCGGACACGGAATCCGTTCGCTAAATCAATCCAATAGACCGAAAAATCACCAAGGTAAGCGATTTCATGAACCACGCCTTTTAAAGCATTCACTGCTGTTGAAGGATCTCGAGTCAAACGCATTTTCTCTGGCCGAATGGCGTACCAGAGCGTCTGATTCACAGCACCAACCACTGGATCATCTAGTTCAATCGTGGTCTCAAGCTGAGGCGCTGATAGCACCAGATTCCCTGCATCATTTTCAGTGACCACACATTCGAACAAATTGATGTCACCGATAAAATCTGCAACATACGTTGAGTTTGGATACTCATAAATAGTATGTGGTTCGTCAGTTTGGACCAGGTACCCCTCGTCCATGACACCGATCCGTGTCGCAAGAGTCATGGCCTCTTCTTGATCATGCGTCACGACGATAAAGGTCATACCCAAGGATTCTTGGATCTTTATCAACTCAAGTTGCGTATCTTCACGGAGATTTTTATCCAGCGCCCCCAGTGGTTCATCGAGGAGCAACACTTTAGGGCGCTTTGCCAGCGCGCGCGCAAGTGCCACACGCTGCCGCTGCCCGCCTGACAGTTGATCTGGCTTTCGCTTGGCATAGGCTGACAATCGGACAAGCTCGAGTAGTTCAGCCACTCGCTCTGCGATCTGCGCTTTAGGAAGCCCATCTCGCTTCAGCCCATAAGCCACGTTATCGAACACAGTCATGTGCGGAAATAGCGCATACGACTGAAACATCATATTCACTGGTCGCTCATATGCTGGAACCTGAGTGATATCAACACCATCAATCCAAACCGAACCCTCTGTCGGGGAATCAAAGCCAGCTAACATCCTTAGCAAGGTTGTCTTTCCAGATCCAGAACCACCAAGTAAGCAGAAGAGCTCATTCTGGTATATTGACAAATTCACATCACGGACCGCCGGGATACCATCGAATAGCTTCGTCACATCACGAAACTCAATAAATGGTTTTGCTTCTGGATCAAGCCAGTTTTTTACAAGCAACGGACTGGAAGACATCAAGCTCCCCTTAAAGAGATCGGCCGGCAGAGGCCGGCCGAATTACAGACTTATTGACCTGTTTTAATTCGCGTCCAGGTCCGATTCATAATGCGATCATAACGCGGACTGAATGCTTTCAGCGCGAACAACCCTGCCTTGACATCATCTCCCGGATAGATACCTGGATCGGATGTCACCTCAGGATTGACCAACTCTGTCGATGCGGCATTTGCGTTCGCGTAAAACACGTAATTCGTTATGTCAGCAGAGATTTGTGCATCCATAATGAAGTTAATGAATTGGTGTGCCTCTTCAGCATTTGGCGCGTCCGCAGGAATCGCCATCAAATCAAACCAAACAACACCACCCTCCTCTGGGATGACGTACTCGATTTCGATACCATTCTTAGCATCGGCTGCGCGATCACGCGATTGCAAAAGATCACCTGAATAGCCAACAGCTAGACAGATATCACCGTTCGCCAAATCGTTGATGTACTGAGATGGGTGAAAATAACGAATATGCTTTCGAACACCCATCAACAGTTCTTCCGCTTGCTTCAAGTCATCAGAAGACTCACTTGCAGGATCAAGACCTAAATAATGTTTAGCGGACGCAATGATGTCGGTTGGTGACTCCAGAATCGCGACCCCACAATCGGCAAATTTGGAGACTACATCTGGATCAAAAATCATTGCCCAACTCGAAACTGGAGCATCGGGCATCCGCTCTTGAATCGCTTTGGTGTTGTATGCGAAACCCGTAGTTCCCCACATATATACAACTGAATGCGCGTTACTCGGATCATGTTGTTCAACGATGCGCATAATGTCCGGATCCATATTCGCGAGATTTGGAAGTTTGGACTTATCCAACTGACGGAAAACACCGGCTTGAATCTGGCGTTCTAAGAAATTACCTGTTGGAACAACGACGTCATATCCCGAAGAGCCAGCTAGCAGCTTCGCCTCAAGCAATTCATTTGTATCAAATACGTCGTAGTTAACTTTGATACCGGTCTCTGCTTCGAACTTCGCTATTGTGTCCTCAGCGATGTAGTCCGACCAGTTGTAAACATTGACCACGCCTTGGGCAGAGGCAGAGCCTGCAACAACCGAAAGCAATAACACTAGAAAACGATTCATGATGCACATGTCCTCGTCAGATCAATCCACTCAGAAACTCTGAGACCATCCTAGACTGAGGTTGCGATCTGTCCAAGAACAACAAGTGTACACGGAGGGCAATCGCCACAGATCCTCAACTTTGCGCCTAAGAACCCATTGCGTTCGGTGGTCATTGACGCCGCTCACGCTCGGAAGCGCAAATATTAGGATTTTTCTAACCCACGTCAATGAGTTAGAAAAAATATTTTTAATACCGGAGCATGATGCACGAGCGTGTGGTTTTGTGTAATATCTCGCGCCTAGTGCGGGCCTATAGCTCAGTTGGTTAGAGCAGGGGACTCATAATCCCTTGGTCCCAGGTTCAAGTCCTGGTGGGCCCACCAAAATTCTATTGAGGTAGCACTGACATCACCTCAAGACACCTTTGTAACCGATAACGACGCCTTCTCTCTAAAAAGAAAAGCAATAGCGCCAAAAGCGTAATCAAGAGGTGTGAACAACGAATAGCACGACAAACAATTCTTCAGTACTGAAACTCAAAAGGACTGCTGATCGCTCTAACCGCTCATTGAGCTTCGAGTGGCACGCTTGCGTAAAAAGCTCCCCCGCGTTACTGGAACATCAATTCGTTCAATCAGAGGAGTTGGCTATCAACTGTGCATTCCTTTGAAGCTTTTATAGGTTTAGAAACCTCAAGCACGCCATGCAGGAATCGAAACGTTGAATGCCAAGACAACGAGCCTCGCGATCGTTGTCACACTCACAGCAGACACCAACGCAATCCACGGTGCAAAGGCAAGATAATCGAGACCAACAACGATTGCAGAACCAAGAACAGCGAGCGTGATATAGGGCTGATGATCAGAAAATGCCTTCGGAACGACATTACAAAAGGTATCTCGTAATACGCCACCGAGCGTACTTGATATCACACCCATCAATATTGCGATGATGACAGACGCGCCCTCAAATAGTGCAATTTGAGCACCCAGTGCTGCAAAGAGACCCAGACCAATTGCATCAGGTATTTGGATCCATTTTTCTGTTAATTCAGCATGCGACCGTCTGATAAAAATCGAGGCAACAAAACACAAAACGATCACAAGCCACAGTAAATGCTCCTGCTCCATCCAAAAGAAAGGACGACGATCGAGCAACAAGTCACGAAGCGTTCCTCCACCGAAAGCAGAGACACCAGCAACAAAACATACGCCGACAAAATCCATTCCCACTCGGAGGCCTGCTGCCAATCCTGAGAGTGCAAATGCAATGACAGCAAAGACTTCAATTGTCGCCTGAAGACCTGGCAAGAAAGTCGGGGTTACCGGATCAAGCATGATCGAAAGCTCCTAGACGAATAACAATGCATTAACGCGTACAACAACAGATGAAGCAATCTTGGACTGCCAAAGTTATCTTGTCGCCATTCTGTAGCAATTAGAGCGCATCATCGTTTTTGGGAAATTTCACCAATTTGGAATACATGCAATGAGTGACAATAAAAACCATATTTACAGCGAGCAGATCGAATCCATTCGTCAAGCGATTCTAGAGGCATGCGCCGACCACGATGTGTCGCGCCAACAGATACTTGAGGATCTGCTGTTGTGGGAAGAAATCGAAGAGCACTTAAAAGACTCGAAACAGCCGGATTGATTTATAAACCGAAGCCTTGAATACCGACCACATACACCCCTGTTCCCGCTAGAATACTGAGCAGGGGATTTCTTAAGTAAGCATGTAAAACGATCACGATAGCTAAAGACAGTCCCGACAGCCCCCCGCGATCGATAGACTCAATCTCAAGACTCACCAGTCCAAAGTACACCAAAACCACCATGATCATCGGCGGTAGCGACTTCCCATAACGATCCAGTATGGGATGCCTTGCAACCTTGGAAAGCGCAACAAATGGCAGCGCCCGCGTGATGAAAGTTGCAACGCCCATCACTGCAAAAATACCGAGAAGATAGGCGTTATCCATGCACTCCCCCACTGCGTAATCGCACGACCAGAACTGCTAAGCACAGGCCAATCGCAACCAACAGGAATTGATTTGGAAACAGGCTATATGCCAAGACCGATGCGCCGAGTGCGACCACTAGCAACCACCGCTCACTCATTGTGCGGACTTGTTCGATCAATAACACGAGGAATAAGGCAACCAAAGCAAACTCAAAACCACGCGAATCAAACGCAAAAAATGACTGAAGACCCGCGCCTAATGCGCATCCAATCACCCAGTACGATTGGTTAAGTCCTGTGAGGTACGCAAAGTAACGCGCCCCCCCTGAAGATGCAGGCGGTTTTGCTGTAATCAGTGAATATGTTTCATCTGTCAGACCAAAAATCAGGTACCAACGGGTCAAGCCGCCTTTTGGATAACGGCTCATGACAGAGAGACCGTAGAAAATATGGCGAGAGTTTAAAACCAGCGTGGCAACAAATGCTTCCGCATACGACACACCAGCGGCTAATAACCCGACAGCCATAAATTGCGCTGATCCGGCATAAATCATAACGCCCGCAAGTGGCGCAAAGAGCCAGTGATATCCAAGACCCTGAAACAACACCCCGAAGGCCATCCCGAGCGGGACATAGCCAAACATGACTGGCGCTGAATCCTTAAAAGCCTCTATAAAGTCAGAGGCAACAGATTGGCTCAATCAAGCCATCCTTTCAGCTCTCGACGCGCCAAATACTCAAGAACCGCCATCCCCTCATCGGAAGCATTCAGACAATCGAGCGCCACTAATTGATCACCACCAGCTTCTTGGAAGGTCTCATTCAAGCCAATCGCGATCTCTTCAAGAGTTTCGACACAGTCTGAGAAGAACGCAGGACTCACAACGGCAACGCGCTTCACGCCTTGGTGACCAAGCTCTTCGATTAACTCATCGGCATAGGGCTTCAACCATTCTTTCGGTCCAAAGCGTGATTGAAATGCCACTTTGAACTGCTCTTCAGGCCAACCAAGAGCCTCTCTTAATAGGCGACCAGTCTTTTGACATTGGCAATGATAGGGATCGCCTTTCAGCAAATACTCTTTAGGCACTCCATGGAAGCTCGCAACCAGAACCTCTGGCTTCTCTTCAAGCGCATCAATCTGTTTTTGAACAGATTTCGCCAATATTTGGATGTATTCAGGATCATCATAAAAAGGCGGTGCAACACGGATAGTCGGCTGCCAACGCATCGCTTTCAATGTATCGCCGATCTTATCGACAACAGACCCAGTCGTACTCGATGCATATTGCGGATACAGAGGAACACACAGAATTTTCCAACAGCCGTCATCAAACATGGTGTTGATCAACGAGGGAATGGATGGGTTTCCGTAACGCATCGCAAACTCAACGCGCACAGAATCACCAAAGCACTCTTGTAATTGTTCGGTCTGCTCACGCGTGATCGTTCGAAGCGGCGACTCGTCTAACTCGTTATTCCAGATCTCACGATACGCAGCCGCCGATTTTTTCGGGCGAAACGTCAAAATCGGCCCCTGTAAAATCAGTTGCCACAAAATTTGCGGTAACTCGACAACGCGCTTGTCGCTTAAAAACTCACCCAAGTACCGACGCATCGACCAATAATCGAGAGCATCTGGTGTTCCTAGATTAATTAAAAGCACACCAATTTTCGGGCTTGGGACCTTGGGGTGGTCAGATGGCATCGATGACATTAAATCAAATCTCGCTGTGTTAACTGTGTCAGAAGCTTCAGCATCAGTTCAGGATCCTTGGTTCCACAAGTCTCCCTTGCTGAATGCATCGCAAATTGAGCACATCCTAGATCAATCGTATCGATACCTAGACGTCCAGCTGTCAGTGGTCCGATTGTGCTTCCACAACCGAGATCGGCTCTACTTGAAAAATATTGTAACGGAACATCGGCTCGCTCAGCCGCCTGCTCAATGATTCCTTGCGTGATTGCCGTGGTCGCATAGCGATGGTTTGCATTGACCTTGACCACCGGACCCTCATTCAAAAGCGGTCGATGGCCTTCATCATGCTTGGATGCATAGTTCGGATGCACACCATGGGCGTTATCAATTGAGACCATGAGACTGTTCACGCGTACCCGCTCGAAATCTGCCTCGATTGTCGCCCGGCGTAAAACCGATTCTAGGAATGGGCCATCGGCACCGCTGGCTGAGACACTGCCGATCTCCTCATGATCGTTCAACACAATCATCGCTCCCTCAGCACTCTCGTTCTGGATCAGAGCTTCAGTTACGATGAAACAACTCAATAAATTATCGAGACGTGCGCTCGCTAAAAATTCACTCTCAAGACCAATCACCTGAGACCCTTCAACTGGGTAAGCACATATCTCAAATGCCGATATCTCTTCGGGCGCTCGATCGAGCTCTTTTGCTAACAACTCTTTGAAATTCAGATCTGCATCTTTTTCAGCACGGCACAAGATCATTGGTAGCTCTTCGTGTGGATTGATCTTACGACCACTGTTTGCATCCCGATCAAGATGAATCGCGAGATTCGGAATCATTCCAACCGCGCGTTTAAAATCAACTAATTCAGAGAGCACTGATCCTTCGTTGGCAATCGCAACTCGGCCAGCGAGCGACAAATCTCTATCAAACCATGTCGATAAAAGTACCCCGCCATAGACCTCAAGTCCGAGCTGAAAATAGCCCTGTTTCTTCATCACTGGCTCAGGTCGAACCCGAAGATTTGGACTATCGGTATGCGCACCAAAAATAGTCCAGCCCACAACATCAGTGGGCTGACGCCATGCAACAAGCGCCCCATCGGACCGCACGACAAAGTAAGCAGCACCTGCTTCAAGCGCCCATGCAGAACGCTCATCAAGTCGTACAAAACCCGCTCGCTCGAGACGCTCTGAAACATTGGCAACTGCATGCCAGGGTGTCGGAGAGCAATCAAGAAAATCGGTTAACCGGCCGATAAAAGGTGACACCATTTTTAAATCCAAGTTGTCTCTCCGGGGGTTGCGTTCTAAGGTGTGTGGAAGCATAACAGGATAATTAAGGTTCAATAGGGTTAGACGCAAGGTGTCGATAAGAAGTTTATTGCGCAAATTCGAGATCAAAGGGTTGGTGATCGCATTCACGTGTGTGTGGATGGGAAGTGCTTACGCACTATCGATCGAACCAACACAAGAAGACAGTATTCTCGCCCAGATGATTACCCGCGAACTTGAACGCAGACATTTGGCCTCGGATGCTTTGTTTGCTGAGCGTAAGCCGATGGTCGGACAACTGATTTTGAAAGCAATCGATCCATCACGCTCTCTGCTTACTCAAGACGATATTCGACAAGCTGACATTGATCGATTACCCGACCAAATCGAACGTGGCCGTTTGAATACTGTGTATCAACTGTACGGCCTCTCTTTGACTCGATCTGAAGAGCGTCTGGATTATTGGCTCGATATCCTTAATCAAGGCGTTGGATCGATTGATTTGTCCGATCAAGAAGAACTTCGCATCCGTGATGAAGAAACCCCATGGGTTAGCGATCTCACATCGCTTAAGGACTTGTGGCGGAAACAGTTGGAAAACCAAGCCATTGGTCTCTTGCTCGCTGACCGGACTGAAGACGAAACCTACAAAGCACTGATTCGGCGCTATAACAGCCAGAAAAACAGAATCGAGCAAACCCGTCCTGACGATATTTTTGCAGGCGTCATTAATGCATATGCGAGTGCCTATGACCCACACACGTCCTATCTGCCACCAGCGGATAGTGAGACATTCAACATCAATATGTCCCTGTCACTCCAAGGCATTGGGGCTGTCCTGCAATCTGAGGATGAATTCACGAAAGTCGTGAGCTTAATTCCCGGCGGGCCTGCTGAAATGGATGGCCGACTAAAGCCCGCTGATCGAATTTTGAGTATCGCCCAGGGCTCGCAGCCTTTTGAAGATGTCGTCGGTTGGCGCTTAGATGAAGTCGTGCAGAAGATTCGTGGACCCAAAGGATCTCAGGTTCGCCTCGAGGTGCAAGCTGGTGACGATGTGCCACATCGAGAAATCGTTCTCATTCGTGACCGGGTTCAACTCGAAGAACAGTCAGCAAAAAGCCAGATCATCGAAGCCGGCAAGAATGGCGAAAAAATTGGAATTATTACGATTCCAACGTTTTATTCCGACTTCACTGCAAAACAAGCGGGTGATCCCAACTACCGAAGCACAACACGCGATGTAAAAAAACTTCTTGAGGAATTACGTAACCAAGATGTTCAAGGTGTGATCGTTGACTTGAGAAATAACGGCGGCGGCTCACTGCAAGAAGCGTATGAACTCTTTGGTTTATTCATTCCTCGCGGTCCAGTCGTTCAAATCCGAAGCGCTGGTGGTCGAACCGACGTCCGAGGTGATCGCGACCCTGAAGTATCGTGGGAAGGACCGATGGCTGTGTTGGTCAACCGCTTAAGCGCATCAGCAAGTGAAATCTTCGCCGGCGCAGTTCAGGACTATGGCCGAGGCCTTGTGATTGGTTCACAAACTTTTGGCAAAGGTACCGTTCAAGCCTTACTCCCTGTCAACGAGGGACAGCTCAAACTGACCATCGCAAAATTTTATCGGATCTCTGGCCAATCAACACAGCATCAGGGTGTGATACCTGACATCCAATTCCCGTCAGCTTTTGATCCAAAAGAAATCGGTGAAAGCGCTCTCGATACGGCATTACCCTGGGATCAGATCCGTTCACTAAGATATCGCCCACTCGACACGCCACAAGCACGCGTTGCTCAATTGATTGATCGGCATCAAGCGCGTATCGCGACTGATCCCAATTTCAAAGCACTGTTGAAGCGAACAGAGCGCGCACTTGAGTTGAGCAGTGAAACAGGCATTTCTTTACACCTTGCGACGCGGATCAAAGAGCGCGAGGACAATAATCAGGCACTACTTGATATCGAAAATGCACGTCGCACTGGTCTCGGATTGCCAACAATTGAGAGTATCAGTGAGTTGGAAAGCGACGGCAAAGAAGCAGATCCTAAAGACGATGCCAGCTTGATGGAGTCGGCGCGGATTCTATTAGACGAGATTCAGATTAATCCGCGTCTCGCGGGGCTCTAGGTGGTGGCACCATCGAAAGGGGAGTGACAGTGCCTGCTTTGCTATCGCGAATGCGGGCGGGGCCTGAGTCTTCCACCTCATCAATCCGAATCACAGCATGCATTGGGATATAGCTCCGTTTAACGCCTTGAAACTCCGCTTTGAGCTTTTCTTCAGATGGGTCGACCAGTAAACCACTGCGCTCACCGAACACAAACTCTTCGACTTCAATGAAACCATAGAGATCACTCGAGTAGATTTGCTTTGCAAATACTTCGAACACTTTGTCTTGACTGACAAACTGAACGCGGAAAGTTGGGTCGGGAGTTTTAGCCATCATGATCCTCGATTTCGGGGCGCGTAGTCTGTCGATCTTTACCTGTTCCGTCAAGAACACCCGTGCAATTTCAAGCACTTCGGACTATACTCGCGCGCCCACGAACAAGGAGATGGGATGACAGCAAAACTCTTCATCAAGACCCATGGGTGTCAGATGAACGAATACGATTCGGACCGCATGGCTGACCTGCTGAAAGATAGTCACGCATTGACCGTTACTGACGCCCCCGATGATGCTGAAGTCATTCTCATCAACACCTGCTCTATTCGTGAAAAAGCGCAGGAAAAAGTGTTCTCAGAATTGGGCCGTTATAAGGCTCTCAAAGAATCCAATCCAAATCTCATTATTGGTGTTGGTGGCTGTGTTGCATCCCAAGAAGGCGATGCCATTCGTCAGCGCGCACCATTTGTCGACCTCGTCTTCGGACCTCAGACATTACACCGACTACCTGACATGCTTGAAGCGCGGCGGAGAGGCGGAGAGGCACAAGTCGATATTAGCTTCCCCGAAATTGAGAAATTCGACCGCCTTCCTGAGCCAAAACTTGAAGGCCCAAGTGCGTATGTCAGCATCATGGAAGGATGCAGCAAGTACTGTACGTTCTGTGTCGTCCCATACACCCGCGGTGAAGAAATTAGCAGACCCCTTGATAATGTGCTTCAGGAAGTGCTCGCGAACGTGGACCAAGGGGCTCGAGAAATTCATCTTCTGGGCCAGAACGTCAATGCCTATCGCGGTGAAACCGATGATGGCGATACCGCTGATCTCGCAGATCTAATTCGCATCATTGCTGAAATACCAGAGGTGGAGCGCATCCGGTTTACAACAAGCCACCCTGTCGAGTTTTCAGACGCGTTAATTGACTGCTTCAAAGATGTCCCCAAGCTTGTCAGCCATTTGCACTTACCGGTGCAGTCTGGATCAGATCGCATCCTGGCTGCGATGAAGCGTGGTCATACGGCACTTGAGTACAAGGCGAAAATTCGGAAGATCCAAGAGGCTCGTCCTGGCATTAGCCTGTCTTCAGATTTCATCATCGGGTTTCCAGGCGAAACCGATAAAGACTTTGAGAAGACAATGGAGTTAATTGAGACCGTTGGTTTTGATGTCAGCTTCAGCTTTATCTATTCAGCGCGCCCTGGAACTCCTGCATCAGACCTCAAAGATGAAACCGACCAAGCAACCAAGAAGGCTCGTTTGGCGGCATTGCAAGCACGAATCTCCCAAAATGCGCAGAAGATCAGTCGAGACATGGTTGGCACTTTACAATCAGTCCTAGTCACCGGCCCTTCAAAAAAAGATCCTGGCGAACTGTCTGGTCGCACAGAGAACAATCGCGTTGTGAACTTCCGTTCCCACCAAACAGATCTCATCGGGCGTTTTGTCGAATGTGAAATTGTTGATGCATATCCAAATTCGTTGCGAGGCCAAATGACCTCCAAGGCACCTTGGTAGTGGACGTCCGTCAGTTCGTACTCGAACCCAATGACGCCCGTCGGCTTGCGTCATTATGTGGTCGCCAAGACACCCACTTAAGGCTGATCGAATCACGACTTCCTGTCACTATTCGAAATCGTGGCAATCAATTCGAAATCGAGGGTGAAGTCGATGCGACCAAAGCATGCGCTCGCCTTTTAGATCAGCTTTATCGAGAAACCAGAGATTCTGAGTTGACCGACGACACAGTGCATTTGCACCTCCAAGAAGCATCAACCTATCAAGAGGATGCTCAAGCCTCGATCGTTATCGACACACCGAAACTAAAAATCAAACCACGCGGAAAGAATCAGCTCGGCTATATCGACGCGATCCGTTCTCATGACGTGAATTTTGGTATCGGTCCTGCCGGCACAGGTAAAACATGGCTTGCTGTTGCATGCGCCGTTGATGCGCTCAGGCGTGATCAGGTTGAACGGATTATTTTAGTTCGACCTGCGGTCGAAGCTGGTGAGCGACTCGGCTTCTTGCCAGGAGATCTTGCACAAAAAATCGATCCCTACCTGCGCCCTCTATACGATGCACTCTATGAGATGCTTGGCTTTGACAAAGTGACCAAGCTACTCGAACGTCAAGTCATTGAGATTGCACCGCTCGCTTACATGAGAGGTCGCACACTGAATCACAGTTTCATCATTTTGGATGAAAGCCAAAACACCACCCGCGAACAGATGAAAATGTTCTTAACGCGCCTTGGGTTTGGCTCAACTGCTGTCATCACTGGTGATCCAAGTCAGATCGATCTGCCACGCAAATCTGATTCAGGACTCACGCATGCATGCCGTGTTCTAGAATCTGTTCGAGGTATTTCAATGACGCGATTCAACTATAAAGATGTTGTTCGACACCCATTGGTGGGCCGCATCGTTGATGCCTATGACAAAGCTCAAGATGAACATTGAATTTGAGGATGCGACCGGAAATTGTCCGATCGCCTTGGATCAAGTCATTACTTGGGTCAATGCAGCACTCGCAACTGAAACAGAGGGTTCGACTGAGCTCGCGATTCGAGTGGTCAATGCAGATGAAGGCCAGGAACTGAATGCAACCTTTCGGGGAAAGGACTATCCAACCAACGTACTGTCATTTCCAGCAGATATTCAGTTACCCGATGGTCCAACACTACTGGGCGATATCGCAATCTGCCTTCCGGTGGTCGAACAAGAAGCATCCGAGCAATCGAAACACTTTGAACAACATTTTGCGCATATGGTGATCCACGGATGTCTCCATCTCATGGGCTACGATCACGACAATGATGACGATGCTGACGCAATGGAAGCTAAAGAAATCGGCATTCTTGCGAATCTCGGCTATCCTAACCCCTATCTGAGTCAGGAACAGAAAGATACATGAACGACGGACGAAGTCCCGAGAACCAGGATTCACGATCCTGGTTCGATCGTTTGGCCAGCGTCATCTCTGGTGAGGCTGAAAATAAACCCGAGTTGATCGACGAACTGCGTGATGCGAAAGAGCGCGGTTTGTTTAATCAAGAAACTCTCGCGATTCTCGAAGGCGCCCTCGCAGTCAGCGACATGCAAGTACGGGAAGTCATGATTCCCCGAACTCAGATGATTGCGATTCGAGCCGATGAGCGCCCCGAAGAGTTTTTACCAAGAATCATCGAATCGGCACACTCACGCTTCCCGGTCCTCGGCGAACAACCAAGTGAAGTCGTCGGAATTCTGCTTGCGAAGGACCTTCTCTCATTTTTGATCAGCCAAGATCTTGAGCGCTTTGAGATTAAAGAAGTCGCACGTCCAGTCCGGCGCGTCCCTGAAAGCAAACGGCTGGATCAGTTATTGAAAGAGTTTCGTGATAACCGTGCGCACATGGCTGTCGTTATCGATGAATATGGCGATGTTGCAGGCCTCGTCACCATTGAAGATGTGCTTGAACAGATTGTTGGTGAGATCGAAGACGAGCATGATCACGATGAAGATCTGAACATCCGTCATCAAGCCAATGGTGCGAGTTTGGTGAAAGCCATGACTGAAATCGATGACTTCAACGAAGAGTTTGGAACCACCTTTTCCGATGACGAATTCGATACCATTGGCGGCCTTGTCACCCATGCATTTGGACATCTCCCCGCGCGTGGCGAGACGACCACACTCGGCCAATTGGATTTTGTTGTATTGAACGCAGACAGTCGACGTATTCGTTTACTCGAAGTCCGACCTCATGGGTCTGACGCATCTAATTAAATACAGCGTCGCTCTCGGTGCTGGGATTCTCGGCACGCTTGCGTTTGCACCCTTCAATTTTTGGTGGCTTGGACTGGCAAGCATCGCCATCTGGATGTGGCTTTCGATTAGGTATCCTGGCTTTTCCATGGGATTCATTTACGGACTTGGACTCTTTGGTTCTGGAGTCTCATGGGTCTCTGTCAGCATGACCGAACACGGAGGTGCATCGATTCCACTGGCGTTTGTGATGACCTCGATCTTTGCAGCAGGACTCGCTATTTTCCCAGGTCTCGCGTCTTGGGGATATGCAAGCTGGCATCAACGGTGGTCGACAACACTTGGAAAGGTCTGTTTATTGACCGCTTGCTGGGTAACGATGGAGGCTTTCCGCAGTTGGTTTTTAACCGGATTTCCATGGCTTTTATTCGGCTACAGCGCGCTTGACACACCATTCGAAGGCTATCTGTCGTGGCTTGGCGTATTTGGGGTATCTGCGATCATTGCGCTGAGCGCAGGAGGATTTCTGGTAAGCCTCATGGATCGACGACTGATTGCTTTGGTTATTCCGAGCGTCTTCATGGTGACAGGGCCAATCCTGAACGGACAATTTCAACCCCATGAGGATTCAACACAAGCAACCCGCGTTGCCCTCTGGCAGCCGGTGATTGCTCAATCAGAAAAATGGAAACCTGAGTTTCGTGGACGCATTGTTGAGCAACATGTCGTCAACGGGCTCCCTGGCGACATAGATGTCATTATTTGGCCTGAAACCGCACTGCCGATGACTGAATCACGAGTCAACGCCACCTTGCCAGACCTCGATCTAATGCTTCTCTCCAACAACCAAACGTTGATCACGGGGGTGCTCGGTCAGAGCCAAGGGCGATATACCAACCGATTAATTACGCTCGGTTCAGGCCAAGGAACTTACGATAAAACCCGACTTGTTCCTTTCGGTGAGTACGTACCACTTGAATCTTTACTTCGCGGCCTGATCGCGTTTTTTGATTTACCGATGTCCGCAATCATCCCTGGGACTCAACAAAGTTTACTGATACATGGACATCTAAAATTTGGACCTTTGATCTGTTATGAAATCGCCTATACCGGGCAAGCGCGACAGATTGCAGACGATGCAAATGTCATACTGACTGTATCAAACGATACTTGGTTCGGTGATTCAATCGGGCCAGATCAACATCTCCAAATCGCACAGATCCGTGCGCGCGAGCTTGGCAAGCCAGTCGTTCGAGCGACCAATGATGGTTTGACAGCCTTTATCAATGCGCGCGGGCAAGTTGAATCCACCCTCCCAAGATTTGAGCGAGGCATTTTGTCACACACCGTGATTCCAGCGACCACAGTGACGCCCTATTCACTCGCTGGTGAAGCACCTCTTATCATTTTATTGATCGTGATTTTGACCCTAACCAGGCGAAACGAAGCATTCATGCCCAAATAGGACAGTTTTTTCACAAAACGCCTTACAGTCAGGTGACCGAAACGCTATCCTTTATCCTTTTCATCCGAAGGACCATCTAGAGCTCATGGAGCGCGATTACCAACCTCAGGTTATTGAACCGGAAATCCAGCAGTACTGGGAATCAGAACAAACGTTTAAAACGACTGAAGATCCCACGAAGCCCAAGTTCTATTGTCTCTGCATGTTTCCGTATCCATCGGGCAAACTGCATATGGGTCACGTCCGAAATTACACCATCGGAGACGTGATCAGCCGCTTTATGACCATGAAAGGTTATAACGTATTACAGCCGATGGGCTGGGACGCATTTGGCATGCCTGCTGAAAATGCAGCCATTAAAAACAAACTGCCGCCGGCTGCCTGGACTTACGACAACATCGACCACATGCGCGGCCAATTAAAGCGTCTTGGTTTTGGGTACGACTGGGATCGCGAACTCGCAACCTGCACACCAGATTACTATCGTTGGGAACAGTGGCTCTTCACTCGCATGGTTGAGAAAGGACTCGCTTACCGAAAAAAGGCGCGCGTGAACTGGGATCCAGTCGATCAAACGGTACTCGCAAATGAACAGGTAATCGATGGCCGGGGATGGCGCTCCGGAGCGCTTGTCGAACAGCGCGAAATTGATCAGTGGTTTATCCGTATTACAGATTACGCAGATGAACTACTTGATGATTTAGATTCTGTTGATTGGCCTGAACAGGTCAAAACCATGCAGAAAAACTGGATCGGGCGTAGTCAGGGCGTCGAATTCAGTTTTGAGCGCAAAGGCTCCGACGAGCGCCTTGAGGTGTACACAACGCGTCCAGATACCATCATGGGTATCACTTATGTGGCGGTTGCCGCACAGCATCCGATTGCGAAAAAGGCTGCTGAGTCGAATCCAGACATTGCTGCCTTCATTGAAGAATGCACGCACATGTCGGTCGCAGAGGCCGACCTTGCACAAGCACCCAAAAAAGGAATGGCGACCGGCGAATATGTGATTCATCCATTCACAGGTGAAGAGGTTCCAATCTGGATCGCCAACTTCGTCTTGATGGATTATGGCTCAGGCGCTGTCATGGCAGTACCGGGTCACGATCAACGCGACTGGGAATTTGCGACGCAATACGGCTTACCAATCAAGCCAGTCATCAAACCAGCCGCTGACGATCCTGAATATGATCTCAGTCAGCAGGCATGGTGTGAAAAAACCGGTGTCACGATCAATTCTGGACAGTTTGATGGCCTGAACTTTGAGGATGCATTCAAAGCGGTTGCCAACGCGCTTGATGACATGGGTATTGGTCGCGTAACAACCAACTACCGTCTTCGTGACTGGGGTGTTGGACGTCAGCGATACTGGGGTTGCCCCATCCCTGTAATTCATACAGACGAAGGCTTAAAAACTGTCCGAGATGAAGATCTCCCAGTGACCTTGCCAGAGGATGTTGTGGTTGATGGCTCAGGAAGCCCTTTGGCTAGCCGAAGTGACTTTGTCGACACCGTTGACCCTGATACCGGACGTCCAGCAAAACGTGAAACTGACACATTCGACACATTCATGGAGTCGAGCTGGTACTACGCACGATTCGCAAGTGCTTTTTCAAATGATGCGATGCTCGACGAGAACGCTAACTATTGGCTTCCTGTTGATCTTTATATCGGCGGTATCGAGCACGCCATTTTGCACCTCTTGTATGCGCGCTTCTTCCACAAGGTGCTGCGCGATCTTGATCTTGTCGACAGTGATGAGCCGTTCAAGAAACTTCTGACCCAAGGCATGGTCTTGAAAGATGGGTCGAAGATGTCGAAGTCGAAAGGCAATACCGTTGACCCGCAAGAACTCATCGATCAATACGGTGCTGATACTGTTCGTTTATTCATGATGTTTGCGGCACCACCCGAGCTATCTCTCGAGTGGTCTGATGATGGCGTTGCCGGTGCTCATCGTTTCTTAAAACGCGTGCACACACTGGTCACTGACCACATCGCAGAAGGCAAGCACTCAATGGCTGGTGATGTCGACCTCGAGACCCTCTCAGATCAAGCGCGCGATGTATACCGCAAATTGCACGAAACAATCGCAAAGGTCTCTGATGACATCGGACGGCGATATCATTTCAACACTGCGATCGCTTCTGTCATGGAGTTGACCAATAGCGTGATGAAATTTGATGCACAAACAGAGTCTGACTGGCGCGTCCGCTCTGAAGCAATTGAATCGCTTGTTGTCTTGTTGTCACCAATCACTCCACACATCGCGGAGCATCTATGGTCAAACCTTGGTCACAAGAGCTCATTGATTGATGTCAGCTGGCCCGAAGTGCGAGAAGATGCAATCACGCGAAATACCCTCACATTAGTGGTTCAGGTCAACGGAAAGCTCAGAGGACGGATTGAAGTGGCCGCTAATGCAGACAAAGACACTATTTTGGCCCTAGCCCGTGAAGAACCAGCGGTCGCAAAATTCCTTGAGGGGATGGTTGAAAAGAAGGCAATTGTTGTTCCTCAAAAACTTGTTAATTTAGTGGTGGCACCAGCATGATGAATCGACGTGCATTTTTGGCACTTTCTGCCGCAGGCCTTCTCACCGGCTGTGGTTTTAGACTGCGCGGTACCGGCGCACCAACGGGACAACTTCCTGAGGCGTTGCGTATTGAGACAACAGATCCCTACTCACCGATTGTCCAGAACATCACTCGCCAATTGAAGGATCAAGGCGCTAATGTCGTCTCATCGGGCTCCGTTCCTGTTCTTAAGCTGACACTTCCAACACTCACTGATCGTGTGCTTGGCCCTGTATCAGGTGGCGACCAGACTGAGCTAGCGCTTGAGATGAGTTACAGCCTTGTTGGTGATGACCTCGTGCTTTTGATCCCCGAAACCAAAGTGCGTGCGACACTGATTTACGTTGATGGTGGCGCAGACACCTCAGCAGAAGATCAACGAGTCGCGCAATTAAAACGGAGTCTTGAGAGCGATTTACTTCGCCAGATCGTGCCATCCATTCGTGTTCGCTACGAGCAAGCGCTCAAGCAAACAAGCGCACCAAAGGCCAACTGATTCATGGCCATCAAAGCCTCCGAATTTGATGGCCGCCACTGGAACAACGGGCTTCCTCCCGTTGCTGCTTTATTAGGTGACGAGGCCTTTTTCATCACCCGAATCGGGGACTTGTGGCGAAAGACTGGCAAAGACCAAGGCTTCACAGAACGATTGGTGCTCGACCAAACAGAACCGGATCTTGCCAGCCGACTCTTAAGTGAACTCGATGCCTTATCTTTATTTGCCGATCAGACACTTGTCGAGCTCCGTCTCAGCAAGGCCACATTGGATAAATCATTACGTGAAGCGCTCGATCAATGGCTTCAAAACCCGCCAGATGATAAACGTCTCTTGATTAGCGGTCCCAAGCTTGGAAAGAGTGAATCATCAACCATCTGGCTTCAGACACTTGAAAAGTCCAACGCAGTGGTTGAGGCCAACGCAGTTCCTTCATATCAATTTGCCAAATGGCTCGATTCGGAACTTCAATCACACCATATTGTGATGGATCCAGAAGCGAAATCCGCGGTTCAAATGCACACAGAAGGCAATTTATTAGCAGCTGGTCAGGTCATCGAACGGCTGAAACTGATTCAGCCTGACCTGATTGAGGGACCAACGTTATCCCTTGATCAAGTGCTTGATGTACTCACGCAAAGTGCGCGTCACACCGTGTATGACTTAGTTGATCTCGCCATAAAATCAGACGTATCCGGGCTCAATCGAATCACAGACCTCTTGAAAGCCGAAGGTGTTGATGCAATGACAGCACTTTGGGCAATTTCTCGAGAACTCGATATTTTGCTTCAGATTCGATACCGGATGGATCAGGGTGAATCAGCGAATCAAGCCATCGGTTCATTACGCGTATGGCGATCCCGCGAAGGCTTGGTTCGCGGAGCAGTGAATCGTTTAAATCTTACTCAGCTCAGAAAGCTGTTAACACTCTGCCATGACGCCGACAGAACGATCAAAGGTGCGACACCAGAACCCGCTTGGGCTATGATTAAAGATATCTTGTTAGGCCTCGCTGGCCATCCGATGGCGCGCTGAATCCAATAACTGTTCCTTGGCACGTTGACCGAGCTGGTCGATGACATCGTTCAAAACCACATTTGAGGCCAGATCAGATAGTTGCGTGACCTGAAGTCCCTCGTAACCACAGGGATTAATTCGCGAGAACGGCTCAAGATCCATGGATACATTCAGTGCAACACCATGGTAAGACACGCCGTGTCGAATCCTTAAGCCCAGACTCGCAATCTTCCGATCTTCAACATAGACACCAGGGGCATCCGGACGCGCCTGAGACGACACGCCATAAGACTCCAATAAGGCAATCACCGTATTCTCCAGAAGACTCACTAGCTCCCTGACGTTGAGCGAAAAGTGTTTCATTGGAATTATGGTGTAGAGAATGACTTGCCCTGGCCCATGATAAGTCACCTGTCCGCCGCGGTCGGATTGGACAATCGGTATATCGCCGGGCTTTAAAACATGTTCGGCCTTGCCAGCCTGACCTTGGGTAAAAACAGAAGGATGTTGCACACACCACAATTCAGCGCGCTGCCCACCTTTCAAGAGCGCAATCTGTTCTTTCATCGCTTGATGCGTTTGCTCGTAGGGCTCGAAACCGCGATCAACAATGATGACTTCAGTCATCACAAAACCATATGAACGCGGCCTGTCGCCTTAAGATCTTCGTGAAGATTCTTTAGTTGTTCTTCACTTTCGGCGGTAATCGAAAATCGGAAGCTTTGGTACTTCCCATTTTTGCTCGCTATGACTCGTAACTCCTCGGCATCATATCCGTCACAATGACGCGTTACGATTTCTTCCAAAATCGTCACAAATCCATCGTGTGTATCAGCGACCACAGAGACGTGGTACCCCTGGCAAGGAAATTCAATTGTTGGTTTTTCTGGTTGCGACTCATTACTCATGATGATGAAGCCTCTCATCATAGGCCGTTTGAAGCGCCAGAAAGGCATCCGTCAATCGCCCGTCACCGACTTGCCCACCTGGATCAAGCTCAACAATCGGCATTAATCCACGCGTGGAACTTGAAACGAACACACCATCGGCGCCGCCCAGTGAGTCAACGCGCACAGGCTCTTCAATGACGTTCAGACCAACAGTTGAGGCCATCTCGATCACCAAGTGACGCGTGATCCCAGGAAGAATCAAATCACTCAGTGGTGGAGTAATTAATGTCTGCCCCCGAATCACAAATACGTTTGAGGTCGATGCTTCGGTCACGAACTCATCGCGATACAACACAGCCTCTTGCGCACCATTCTCTCGAGCCTCCTGCAACAAAAGCACGTTACCGAGAAGCGAGACCGATTTGATGGAGTTTCGACGCCAACGAATATCTGGTCGGACGATCGCTTTCGCGGGCTTTTGCGACACCGCCTTAAATTCACTGATTGTGAGAAAAACAGTCGGCGAGATTTGCGCTGGAAATGCGTGGTCGCGAACTGCTGCCGCCCCGCGAGTCACCTGCACGTAAATCTTCGCATCCAAGAGACCAGCCTTGTCGATCAAGCGGTCAACATCAGAGAATACGTCAGTGACTGAAATATCTAATCCAATTGCATCAAGGCTTGAACGCAGCCGTGCTTCATGAAGTGACTTGGCACGAATACGACCGTCAACGCGTGCCATCACTTCATACACACCATCGCCGAACAAGAAACCACGATCCATCGGAGAAATTGCAGCCTGTTCGATTGGCATCATCTCGCCATTGAGGCAGCACCAGGTCATGCAAATAATCTCAACACGAAGTCCATCAAGCGTTTAAATAAGCCGCCCTCAGGGACAGCCTGAGCGACGGCCACCGGTGACTCAGCAAGCACTCGTTCACCAAGCATGATTTTGACTGTACCGACAACAGCACCTGCCTCAAGCGGTGCATCCAATGTTTCTGGAGCATCAAGCGTTGCTTGAATTGATGATTCACGACCGAGTGGCAATGTGACATACAGCGATTCAGTTGGTGCGAGCTCAACTGCCTCAGCCTCACCAAACCACACTTTACGAGAGCTCTCAGGCAACGGTTGGCCGGCTTCAAACACTGTTTGGCCACTGAAATAACGGAAACCGTATTGCATCAGTTTGGTTGTTTCCTGTTCACGTGCTTTCTCGCTAGCCGTTCCCATAACAACCGAAATGAGACGGAATCCATCACGCTCAGCACTTGCCACCAAACAATAGCCCGCTTCTTCGGTGTGCCCGGTCTTTAATCCATCAACAGTTGGATCACGGAATAGCAGACTATTTCGGTTCGCCTGCTTAATTCCGTTATAGGTGAAATTTTTTTCTTTATATATCGAATAGGTATCAGGGAAATCTTTGATTGTTCTGGAAGCTAAGATTCCAAGATCCTTGGCCGTTGTATAGTGCCCTTCTTGAGGGAGTCCCGTGGAATTCTTAAACTGAGTATTCGTCATCCCAAGGCTAGCTGCCGTTTGATTCATCACATCAGCAAAGACGTCTTCAGAACCCGCAATGTACTCAGCAACAGCAACGCTTGCATCATTACCTGATTGAATAATGATCCCGCGCAGCAGATCCTCAAGCCGTACTTCGGTTCCTTCTCGGATAAACATCCGTGAGCCGCCTGTCTTCCACGCTTTGACGCTCACTGGAACTTTGTCATCAAAGCTCGCACGCCCCTCGGCAATCTCGCGCTCAGCAATGTATGCGGTCATCATTTTCGTAAGGGACGCAGGAGGTAATGGCTGATCAGCATTATGTTCAACCAAGACCTCTCCGTTTGTAGCATCGATCAATAAATATCCGGATGCTTGCAACTTCGGCGCTGCAGGAATCGGTGGTCCATTACCAAGAGCCTCTGTCAACGGCACATTGGCTCCGGCGGTCAAACTGAACATACATGTCAGGGCGATCCAAAATAGACGCACTCTACTCTCCTTGCTTCACTCAATTATTTTGCGATTAATCGCTGTGGCGACCAACCAAGGGCCACCAACTGCTCATAGATTTCGCGTTCAACACTTAAATCTGTTTTTGGTAGCACCTGGACCCGAAAAAGGCCCGCACCATTCGATTCGACTCGAACCGTGGCCTGATCCTTTGAAAGCGCTTCTCGGATTTGATCCGCGACCTTCTGCGCCTGGATCTCGGTCGAGACAGCAGTCACCTGAAAAATAGCCTGTGCTGGCTTTGCCAATGGATTGGCAATTAAAGCCGCATCAGAAGTCGGCACTGTCAGCACTTCATAGCTTACTCGGGCAGTTCCTTTCTCAGAAAATCCAAGTCGCTTTGCTGCAGCCCACGATAGATCAAGTACTCGGTTTTCTTTA
>RGHP01000002.1 GCA_010024125.1 Gammaproteobacteria bacterium
CACCGATCTTCATACGGATCTGGTTGATAAAGATCACGAGGCAATTCGAACGCTTGATATTACCAGTGATCTTACGAAGCGCCTGACTCATCAGTCGCGCCTGCAGACCAACGTGTGTATCACCCATGTCACCTTCGATTTCAGCGCGTGGTGTCAAAGCCGCCACCGAGTCGACCACTAAGATATCAACACTACCCGAGCGAACAAGCATGTCAGCGATTTCTAAAGCCTGCTCACCAGTATCAGGCTGAGACACGAGAAGATCATCGACATTGACACCCAATTTACCGGCATACACTGGATCCAACGCGTGCTCAGCATCAATAAATGCCGCCGTACCACCTGCTTTTTGACATTCGGCAATGGTTTGCAAAGTCAGGGTTGTTTTACCTGAAGACTCGGGACCATAGATTTCAACAATTCGTCCTTTTGGGAGACCGCCGATTCCAAGCGCAATATCGAGTCCCAATGACCCAGTGGAAATCGCTGGGATTGCTTCGCGGGGAGCATCTCCCATACGCATCACTGCGCCTTTACCAAACTGGCGTTCGATCTGACTTAAGGCTGCATCAAGCGCTTTACGACGATTGTCATCCATTGAAATACCCTTCTCGTGCATGTGGAATATGTGCCTAGAGTAACGATGTTCGAGCGCGCTGTCAGCAGAAAATACTGAAAATAATGTCAGTATTTTATGACAGGCGTAAAAGGAGCTGTTTCAACCAAGGAACAGTGATTTTTCTCTGGTCCCGCAAACTCTCTTGGTCCATTGCAACAAGTAAATTCATTAACTTAGCTGGGTTTCTAGGAAGCCGTGGGCTCAAAAAGCGGACCACCTCCGGTGCCAACTCAATTCCAAGGCGTCCAAGCTGGCACTGAAAAAGACGTCCAATCCCGTCATCATCCAAGCCATCGAGCGGTAAGACCATTGCTGCATGTGCGCGGCTCGCCAAATCAGGCAGCGTAATGCATTCATCTGCACGAGGTGATGTCTCGGAAATCAGTACCAGCCCATTCTCTTTACGCTTCCACCAAGAAAAGAGCGCCGACTCTGCCGTGGCATTGTGCAGCCAGCAATCGACGCGATCGAAAACAACCCCCGTGCCGACATCGAGATATTCAAATAATTCAGGCACCAACTCAGGACTGATGTCACTGCAGTCATAATAATCAAACTGAAATCGCTCAGCGATCAAAAGGCCAAGATGTGTCTTGCCAACTCCCGGTGCACCATAAAACCAAAGCTCTGCTGAGCTCCCATTCAAGAAATCCCTGACATGAGACACGATCATTCGGTGCTGCTCAGTCTCAATCCAGCATTCGAGCGAATACCCCGCCGGCTTGTCCAGATTAAGAATTTCTTGGATCGGTTGGTTTTGTGGCGTCACTTCAGTGAATACACCAACGGAGAGATAAACTGTATCGATTCGAACGATGACACCACATCATCAGTCGCACCAAGCGATAGTTGTGTATTCAGAACAATTGATGCATCAGTCGACCGAATCTCCGTGGCTTCAATCGCCACACCATCAGACGCCTCTATATGATCGATCAGATCCATCAAACGAATCACATCGGTGTATTCGACTTTGACAGTCCATTGACCAGCCACAACGTTATCACGCGGCCTAAATGAGGTGAGTGAATCGCGCTCTTCAACTGTCGCTACTTGCACAGGCTTCATTGTTTCTGAAATTGATCGTGCGTACTGCATCACGACTTCAACCAATGCGTAGGCTCTGGCATCAGCATCGACACCAGATATCTCTCCTGTCCGGTATTCACCATTGGACTCAAACAGCCAATATTTAAGTGATTGCCGCTCAGGCCGGTCCCCAATGACAAGAATGTGTGGGATCCCGTAGCGCGCTGAGGCATTAGTTACAGCACCAGCGAACTCACCCCAAATTTCTGCGGGAGATAACGCCAATGTATCTTCCAGATCCATCAATGGACGCTGCATTGGCACACCAAACCGCTTACTAGCTGCCAATAGTCGATCAATTATCACATTTGATTCTTGACCAATCATCAATCGCTCGAGGCCCTGCTCTTCTGTTGCCCAAATGAGAAGTTCAGGTCGTTCAGTTTCCCAAAGGTCAATTCCAGCCGTATCTAGACGAGATTTCAATCCATCGACATCGATGTCCACAATAAAGGTATCGCCATCGTAACCATAAGAGTTCACTAACGCTTCAGACAGGCTAAATAGATCAGGTGCTTCACTAATCATTTGTGCTTCCGGAATTCCAGTTAGCTTTTCAGCCGCCCCTCTAATTGTGTTATTGATCGCTTCTTCGACATTAAATAGCGACGGTTCTTCAACCTCAATGCGATACTCAAGAGCATGCGTTAATGAGGAAAATAAACACGCGATACCGAAAAAAAATCGTGCTGTCATGAAATCTCACATTGGTTCAGTTAAGTCGGCAAATGATACACTTCCGCAACCATCCACGCAGGAAACTATGAAGTCAATGAGTCAAGATCATCAGAAAGGTCTCTCATATCGAGACGCTGGTGTCGATATTGATGCTGGAAACGCATTGGTCGAACGCATCAAACCGCACGCGAAAAGAACTGCTCGCAAAGAATCTCTCGGGGCCCTTGGTGGGTTCGGAGCCTTGTTTAAGATTCCACAGGGGTATCAAAGCCCAGTACTCGTCTCAGGAACAGACGGCGTCGGGACCAAATTAAAACTGGCGATCGACTACCACCGCCACAGCCAGATCGGCGAAGATCTCGTCGCGATGTGTGTCAATGACCTCATTGTGGCAAATGCAGAGCCGCTATTCTTCTTGGATTACTACGCAACCGGACAGCTTGATGTCGATGTTGCTGAATCAGTGATTGCATCGATTGCAAATGGTTGCGAATTATCCGGTTGCGCGCTCGCTGGCGGTGAAACTGCAGAAATGCCAGGCATGTATCACGATGGAGACTATGACCTTGCAGGCTTTTGCGTTGGTGTCGCCGAAGAGTCCAAAATTCTCGATGGAAGCGGAGTCAAAGCGGGCAATGCGATCATTGGTTTACCCTCGTCAGGACCGCACAGTAATGGGTATTCGTTGATCCGAAAAATCATCGAACGCGCGGATATCAACCCTGAAACAGAACAACTCACTCCAGATTCGACGATCCTCGATGCCGTCATGCAACCGACCCGGATTTATGTCAAATCTGTTTTGAAAGCAATGGCAACTGACCGAATCACAGGAGCCGTGCACGTGACAGGTGGCGGGTTCCAAGAGAACTTACCACGTTCTTTCGGTAAGGACTTAGCCGCACACATCGATTTGGATACCTGGGAGCGTCCCGCCATTTTCAAATGGCTTGAAGCACAGGGCGATGTTGGCGCTGAAGAAATGCTGAGAACTTTTAATTGTGGCATTGGATTTATTATGTTCTGCGCACCAGAACATGTCGCTGAAGTCACGAATGTCTTGGCGTCAGCCGGTGAACAGCCGATCGTAATTGGCGAACTCACAGAACGTAAAACTGATCCCGTGGTGTTCTCGGGAGCGTTCGCTTGATGCGAGTGGTTTGCTTGATTTCAGGGGGTGGAAGTAATTTGCAAGCCCTTATTGATTGGCAAACCAAAGGACTATTGGGTGATGCAGAGATTGTTGGCGTGGTATCCAACAAGGTCGATGCGTTTGGACTTGAGCGAGCAAAGAAAGCGGGTATTTCTGTTTCACATCTATCGCATCATGACTACCCCGATCGACTCGAGTTTGACCAAGCACTAATGAAAGTGATCGACGGCTATCAACCCGATCTTGTCGTGCTCGCTGGGTTCATGCGAATTTTGACCTCAGAATTTGTGAATCACTATGCCGATCGGCTGATTAACGTCCACCCATCATTGCTACCCAAATATAAAGGTCTGCACACGCATCGACGCGCCATCGAAGCGGGTGATGCAACTGCTGGAGCAACTGTTCACTGGGTCACCGAAGAACTCGACTCCGGCGGGATCATTCGACAAGTTGAAGTACCAATCTATGCTGACGACTCAGAGGAGTCACTCAAACAACGAGTGCTTGAAGCAGAGCATACGTTGTATCCATCAGTTGTGCGCGACCTATCATTGGGAGTCATTCCATGTTGAGAGTTCTTGCTTTACTCGCAGTATTTGTGACCGTTCCGGCCTTTTCACAGGGCTACGAAGCCAAATATGACATGATTTGGAGCGTTGGAATTAAGCTTGAGGCTGAGGCCATCGAAACGTTGAAACAAAACGGCGATCGCTTCGAAATGGTCCTCGATGCAAATGCCAGTATCGGCTCGGCAAATGAAACCACCAATCTACTGTTCAGTAACCAAAACGGCTGGAAGCCCCTCGACTACAATTACACGCAAAGCATCCTTGGGCGCACGACTGGTCGTAATTTCCGATTTAATTGGAACAAAGGATCATTAGCCTGGCTCCACGAACCTGAACGCGCTGAAATCACGATCCCTGATGACACTGTGGACCCTCTGGGATTCCGGCTACAACTGGCACACCTGTTACGTAACGGTCAGCCCTTGCCTCAAACGATCACCATGCTTGATGGAAATGACATCAAAGCACGTTCAGTAGTCCCTGGTGCGCTTGAAACGGTCGACACACCCTATGGGCAGATAGAAGCGCAAAAGTTCACACTGACAGATGATAATCCCGATCCTAAGCGCAAATTTGAATTTTGGCTTGCACCATCACTTGATTATCAACTCGTGAAACTCGAAAAACGTGACAAGAAACGGCTTTTTGCATTGACGCTCAAAGCATTTAAGAAAGCAGGGACGCCCTAACACCGAGGGCATATATGCAAACAGGGCTTCACCTGTCGATTCACGCCTTTGAACCGGCTACTTGGGACGCACTGAATCCATCATGTTACCCAGGCCTACTCCACGGCTTTTTATCCGCTCTTGAGGATTCAAAAAGTGTCGGCGAAGGGACTGGATGGCGTCCATTGTATGCGTCTGTCACAGCGCATGATGAATTGGTCGGTGCGATGGTTTGCTATCTGAAATCAGACTCATATGGTGAATATGTGTTCGACTGGGCGTGGGCCGACGCCTACCACCGTCACGGTCTGAATTACTATCCAAAATGCATTACAGCAATTCCATTTACGCCCGCATCTGGACCACGGGTATTGATTAAACATGACGCTGATGAGAAAGAAATAATGCGTCTTCTCATCGAGACTCTGAAAAAAGAACTCACGGGACGCGTTTCCAGCTGGCACATCCTCTATCCTAATGAAGAAAGTCACCAATGCTTTCAATCGAGCGACGCATGGCTTGAGCGATTTGGAGTTCAGTTCCACTGGTTTAATCAAGGGTTCACAAACTTTGATGATCACCTTGCGACCTTTAACTCAAAGCGACGAAAGGAGGTTCGCCGAGAACGTCGCCGTGTTGCTGAACAGGGGATTACATTCGAGCGATTGAGTGGACATGAGATAGATAGTGATGCTCTCGATACATTGTTTCAGTGCTATCAGATGACCTATCGAATTCGGGGAAGTCTCGGCTATCTAACGCGCGAATTTTTTGAGTATGCTGTGGAGCGCATTCCTGAGGCCATTCGAGTCGCCTTTGCGATCCATCAAGGCAAACGGATCGCGATGTCATTTTGTTTGCGCGATCAGCAAACGCTCTATGGACGTTACTGGGGTGCCCTATATGACGTCGATTGCCTTCACTTTGAAACCTGTTTTCATCAATGGATTGACGATGCCATTGCACAGGGTATTGAACGCTTTGATCCAGGTGCTCAAGGTGAACATAAAATTGCGCGAGGTTTTAGACCCATCAAAACGCGAAGCCTACATTGGATTGAAAATCAGGAATTTGCAGCGGCCATCGAGCAATTCCTGAAGAAAGAGCGTGCGCATATCGATCGCTATTTTCAAGCCTGTGATGACCACACACCTTTTAAATTATCAGACGAGACTCTTAACATTTAAATGACGCCAGCGAACCTACCCTTTAAAAGACACTCTTGCCACTCACCGTCGAGCACGGAATCAGCAACCAATCCGCTTCCTAACCCCAACACTACGCTTGTATCTGTTTGCTCAATAGTTCGGATCGCCACAGATAAGGTAAGATCACCACTCGGCTCAATTAAGCCGAGACTTCCTGTGTAAACTCCGCGTTTATCAGCCTCGAGTTGTTGAATCAATTCAAATGCCTTTGCTTTTGGTGCGCCAACCACCGAACCACAGGGAAATAACGCCTGAATCAGTTGCGCTGTCTCAATATTGCGAGCAGCAGTCGACTCGATCACAGAGGACACTTGGTGCACTGACTTGAGTGACCGTGGTTCAAACAAGCGCGAAACCTTGACTGAGTGGGGTTCAGAAACGCGACTCAAATCATTACGGATCAAGTCAACAATCATCAGATTCTCAGACTGCATCTTTGTGTCAGATAATAGTGTCTGCAAAAACTGTGTATCAGTCAGTGCATCCGCACTCCGTGGTGCTGTTCCCTTCATCGGTTCCGAACGCAGTTGGAGACCTCGCTTTTCAAGGAACAACTCAGGTGAGCGCGATAAAATTTGATGCTCGCCAAAATCAATAAACCCACCATAGTTCGCTGGTTGGTTGTGTAATAGCGTTCGATACAAATCCCAAGGCGATTCGAGAGACTGTCCCTGTACTCGAAATGTGTGATTCACCTGATAACAAACACCAGCGGTGATTGCGTCTCGGATTGCATTAAAAGAACTCGCGTACCCTGCAAAATCAAGTGCCTGCCATTGAGGCAGTTTGACTGGGGAAATGGGATCAAGAGCGAGTGCTTTCGGTGGCTCGTCAAAAATCAGCGCACGAATATAGACGGCTGCCTGTTCCTTTTCTTGCACGGCCTTGGGCAATTCCATCAAATGAAAACCGGATTCATAATTCAGGGCGAATACGACCCAAGCGCCCTGAGCAGCTTGATCTTGTAGGTAGGTCAAACCATTAGCAATCTCACTGGGCTGATCGATTTGGTATTCAACGCCTTTGGAAATCCAACCAAATTCGCTTTCAAATCGACTCGAAAAACCACGATCCAAACAAACTACTGGATGCATTCCACTCCTAAAGGCCGAAGCCCGTTATACTTAGCGCTTTCCAAGTTACTACATATGGATGCGATATGCGGACCTCCCAACTGTTACTGCCAACATTAAAAGAAGATCCGGTTGATACCGTTGTCATCAGTCACAAACTGATGCTCCGTGCAGGCATGATTCGACAACTCGCCTCGGGCCTCTACACGTGGTTGCCGCTCGGCCTTCGAGTCCTTAAGAAGGTTGAGCGTATTGTACGAGAAGAAATGGATCGAGCGGGAGCGCAAGAAGTATTGATGTCAGGCGTGCAACCGGCAGAACTCTGGCAGGAATCAGGTCGTTGGGGACAATTTGGACCTGAACTGCTCCGTCTTAAAGATCGCCATGAGCGCGATTTCTGTCTTGGTCCGACGCATGAAGAGGTCGTCACAGATATCATCCGTCGTGAAGTGAACTCGTATAAGCAGTTACCGTTGAACTTATATCAAGTTCAAACCAAATTCCGTGATGAGGTCCGCCCACGCTTTGGGGTGATGCGTTCACGTGAATTCATTATGAAAGATGCCTATTCGTTCGATATTAACGAAGATGGCATGCGCAAGAGCTATCAGGCCATGTACGACGCCTATTGCCGTATTTTTGATCGCTTTGGTCTCGACTATCGCGCAGTTCTCGCTGATTCAGGTGCGATCGGTGGGAGTGGATCGCAGGAATTCCATGTCCTTGCGGATTCTGGTGAAGACGACATTGTGTTCTCAAATGGTTCTGACTATGCGGCCAACGTCGAAAAAGCGGAATGTATTGCCTCCGGAACTCGCCAAGCGTCTGAAGAAGAAATGCGCAAAATTGAGACACCGACACAAAAAACAATCGAGGCACTGGTCAACGACTTTGATCTGGCAATCGAAAAAACCGTCAAAACACTCATCGTCCGAGCATCTGATGTTTGCGAATCTGATTTTGTCGCGCTAATCGTTCGTGGTGACCACACTTTGAATGAGGTCAAGGCAGAAAACCATGCCATGGTTGCGAGTCCACTCACTTTCGCAACGGAAGCTGAGATCAAGTCTATCATGGGTGCAGGACCTGGCTCGCTCGGTCCTGTCAACTGTCCAATTCCAGTGATCGCTGATAGACAAGTTGCTATTTGCTCTGATTTTGGAGCGGGTGCGAATGAAGACGGCTGGCACTATTTCGGAATTAACTGGGGTCGTGATTGTGCAGAGCCCGAAACAGCAGATTTGCGGAATGCCGTCGAGGGAGACCCAGCGCCTGACGGATCCGGTACCTACCTGATCCGCCGAGGTATCGAGGTGGGCCATGTATTCCAGCTTGGTCAAAAATATTCAGAAGCGATGAATGCAACGGTTCTTGATGAGAATGGTAAGCAGTCGACTTTATTTATGGGGTGTTATGGAATTGGCGTGACGCGCATTGTGGCGGCTGCAATTGAGCAACGTCATGACGATCGAGGAATCTGCTGGCCTCCATCACTGGCGCCTTTTGATGTCTGTATTGTTCCAATTGGCGGCAATAAAAACCGAGCTGTTGATGAAGAAGCGCTACGAATTCAAAGCGAACTTCAAGCCAAGGGTCTCGACGTGCTACTTGATGATCGAAACATGGGCCCAGGTCCTCGGTTTGCTGATATGGACTTGATCGGAATTCCAGTTCGCATCGTTGTGAGTGCGAAAACCCTTGAAGACTCCGAAGTGGAACTCAAGCAACGCATCGAGAATGAAGCTTCTCGCGTACCGCTTGGTGATGTAGTTGATGTTGTGATGACACTCGAATGGCTCAAATCTTAGTTCTATTTTACAGCCGAACTGGCCATGTAGCCTCGCTTGCCGAGGCGATTGCTGAGGGTGTTGAACGGGAAGGCTCTGAAGCCAAACTACGCACCGTTCCGGCGCTTTCTCCATCCTATGCAGAGGCAACCGGGGATCACTTTGAAAGTGAGGATGGATATCTCTTTGCAACAAAAGATGACTTAAGAGACTGTGATGGCTTAGCTCTCGGCTCACCGTCTCGCTTTGGAACCATGGCCGCCCCGCTCAAAGGATTTCTAGAAACAACATCCGATCTTTGGTTATCGGGTGCCATGATCGATAAGCCTGCGTGTGTATTTGCATCGGCGTCATCGCTACATGGCGGACATGAGGCTGTCCTTCAGTCCATGATGACGCCTCTGTTGCATCATGGAATGGTTATCATGGGATGTCCGTATTCTGACCCTGGACTTGCGACTACAGAAGGCGGCGGCACGCCCTATGGTCCAACACACCTTGATGCAGACACCCTTCGCCCACACGAACGAGAGATGGCTGTTCGCTTAGGACAGCGCCTTGCTAAATGGAGCCAACATGACTGACGCAAGCACCTATCGCCAAAGAAAACAGATGTTTTTTGGGTGGTTACGGATTTCTTTGATCGCTCTGATTGCACTCAGGGTCTCTGGGCTCTGGTTATTAACACCTCCAGCGACAGCGATGGGTGCTATTGGCGTTACCTTGATCTTGGTGGCTTTTGTGTGGCCGGTATTAAAACAACACATCAAGGCGAGCCTCTGGCTCAGCTTTGTTTCCTGTTTGTTTTTCACCACGGGTGTTTTGAATGCGATGACCGATGGACGAGAGCTGTTTGGCATTATGGAATCGCTGTTGGCGGCCACTATTTTTATTAGTGCGATGATGTTTGCGCGCAACGCCTATCGAGAGCTTGAAGCTATAGCAGAAGCGTCAGAGCAATTGACCACATAAGTAGGCCAATCCCAATATCTAGAACGGTCCAAGCTTTTGGATTCTCAAAGGTTGGCCTCAATAATCGCGCACAATACCCTAACGCAAGAAACCACACCCAACTTGCGGACACCGCCCCGACCGCGAATGACAACTGATCCTCTGACCCATATTGCGCACCGATACCACCAATGAATACGAGTGTATCGAGATACACATGTGGGTTCAGCAATGTCACACCGAGGATCGTCCAGAAGGCGGGCCAGAATGATTCCACGACACGCCCTTCCATTCCAAGCGCTTGATTTTTAAAAGCGGAACGAAAACACATCACTCCAAAACCGAGTAAAAAAAGCGCGCCACCGATCCGCGTGACCCATTCAAATGGTGGCCATAATGCGACGATCGCACCCATACCGTAGACACCTGATGCCATCAACACCGTGTCACAGACGATACAAACGGCAACCGTCACAGCCACCTGGCGACCGGCAATCCCCTGCCTTAAGACATGTGCATTTTGTGCTCCAATTGCAGCGATCAACCCAAGCGCAATTCCGAAGCCCGAAGCAGTAACAAACCAGTTCAAATTCATCCTTAATGACCAATAATTAAAATTTAGTCACTGATAATACCAATGGTGTGAAATCGTTTTATATTGCAGTGCACACTAATGATCTGTTAGCCCTGTTCAGGGATGAACTACGGCTAACAGACTATGGAAGTTGATGCACTGCTCGGGGAGTATACACCCCTCGATTTGAGCAACCGATTTGATCAGGACGATCAAAGCTCAAACCGATGTGCAGTTGCACAGATTTGTGGGTTCTTCGGCATCGCGTACCGAAGAACATTAATTTCACCTGATGCAGAGGGGGTGATTTCATGGAAATGACGCGCGAACAGCAGATTGCTGCTATCAAAAAGGACTGGGCTGAAAATCCACGTTGGAAAGGTGTCGAACGCACATATTCCGCAGAAGACGTGGTCCGTTTACGCGGAAGTCTTCAGCCAGCAAACACACTTGCCGACCGTGGCGCTCGCAAACTGTGGGATCTTGTCAACGGCGATGCAAAGAAAGGCTATGTAAACTGCCTTGGCGCTTTGACAGCAGGTCAGGCGATGCAGCAAGTAAAAGCAGGTATCGAGGCAATTTATTTGTCAGGTTGGCAGGTCGCTGCTGACAACAACTCGAGCTTGTCAATGTACCCAGATCAGTCGTTGTACGCTGTGAACTCAGTTCCAACAGTCGTTCAACGCATCAACAACGCATTCCGTCGTGCGGATCAAATCCAGTGGAAAGCTGGTAAGAACCCAGGCGATGCAGATTACATCGATTATTTCGCTCCAATCGTTGCCGATGCAGAAGCAGGTTTCGGTGGTGTATTGAACGCATATGAATTGATGAAATCGATGATCGAAGCTGGCGCTTCAGGCGTTCACTTCGAAGACCAGCTTGCTTCTGTGAAGAAGTGCGGTCACATGGGCGGTAAGGTTCTTGTTCCAACACAAGAAGCGGTTCAAAAATTGATTGCTGCGCGTTTGGCTGCAGACGTTGCTGGTACCCCAACTGTTGTATTGGCGCGTACTGATGCGAATGCTGCGGATCTCCTGACATCAGATTGCGATCCATATGATCAGCCATTCTGTACAGGTGAGCGCACGGCTGAAGGCTTCTATCGCGTAAAAGCTGGTATCGACCAAGCGATTGCTCGTGGTCTTGCCTACGCTCCATACGCTGACATGTTGTGGTGTGAAACCGCGACTCCATGTCTTGAAGAAGCGAAGAAGTTCGCAGACGCGATCCACGCAAAATATCCAGATCAGTTGCTTGCATATAACTGTTCACCATCATTCAACTGGAAGAAGAACTTGGATGACGCGACGATCGCGAAATTCCAGGCTGAACTTTCAGCAATGGGTTACAAGTATCAGTTCATTACGTTGGCTGGTATCCACAACATGTGGCACAACATGTTCGAACTCGCGCACAACTACGCGCGTGGTGAAGGCATGAAGCACTATGTTGAAATGGTTCAAGAACCAGAATTTGCTGCTGCAGAGCGCGGATACACATTCGTTGCACACCAGCAGGAAGTTGGTACAGGTTACTTCGATGACGTCACAACCGTAATCCAAGGTGGCCAGTCAAGTGTGACTGCACTGACAGGTTCAACTGAAGAAGAACAGTTCTAATACTGTCCTTTGGAACCAAAAAGCCCGCTATTTTATAGCGGGCTTTTTTATTTTCAGGCCAACTCAAAATCCATGGCTATAGTCTCGGAAACACACACAGGGACATCCGATGCCATCAATCCGAAGCCAGCCAATTGTTTGCTTAACGACACATCAACCAATTGGCTATGAGCTCTTTCACAGTAGCCTCCGACAATATGCCAATCGATCCAGCGAAACCATACATCTCCGCGCACTTGAGGAAACGGTTCAATTGATTGAATGTGATTGCCTCAACAAACCATTCTTCATCAATGTAAGCGCAGGATTAATCAGCGAATCCAATCGATTCTTCCAACAGATTTTTGAGGCACTCAGGCGACTCAAAGAGGCGAGAAAAATAATTCATCTCGAGCTAACGGAAGAATCAGCCGGAGTCACGCTCGTGAAGCGAATTGAACAACTGAGACCGTTCTGTGCACAAATCGTGATGGATGACTTTGGTTCACTCTCATCCAATCTCGATCGCCTGATACAAATCCAACCCGACGCTGTCAAAATCGACCGCGAGTTACTTCAAACCCTATCCCCTGATCATCGATATCAAGGTACCTATGCGGCACTCCTTGAACTTTTGGACAGACTACAAATTGAAGTGATTGCTGAGGGTATTGAAAATCAAAGCCAATTTCTTTGGCTAAAAAACCATGGCGTCACACGGGGCCAAGGCTTCTATCTCGAACCACCTCGGATTCAGGCCATGGTTTGACGCCGTGTTGAAAGCACAGTCTCAAACAAATCTTCACGTCTAACAAGAAAATGGAGACGGTGATGCGCTCCCATCGCACCCCAAAGAAGAAGTCGATCGCCCTCTTCCAATTGAAGCCCATCACCCGGAAAAGGCACGAGGTCCCCATTCAATCGAATGAGGAGTAAGCAAATGAGCGGCATACTCGGATGATCAAGACCTGGATCAACAAGCAAATCACCGAGCTTTGGAGCCATGGCAGTTTGTAAAAATGGGACGACACCAGGCGCTTCATCGCCATCGAGGGTCAAATCAAAATGCGCTAATTCAGGCCGCTCTCCCGACAGCCGCACATTCAGTTTCTCAATGATTCCATCGACCAAGGCCTCAGGCATAATTTCTAGCTGACCCAAAAACTGATGCAACAATGGAGTTGTAATTCGAGCATACATCTCTTGCGCGATAATCCGACCCTCACGCAACACGAAGTTAAAATGTCCCTGGCCAAACACTGGCTCACTGGTTGGCTTGTTTCTGCGTGCCACAGTGATCAGTTTCGAATTTTCTGATTGAGCTGTTAAGAGAATCGATAAATTATCTCCATCATCGTTAGTGGCAGCGACGAGACCGACAGCTTCACTAATTCGTGCCTCTCGTAGCGTTTGCGCTTCGGTTCCCACACCCTGAATCCAAGACCAATCACCTTGTGATGCTGGCGCTCTCGAACTGACAAGACAGAATGGAATGTGTTCTCTGACAAACGCCTCAACCATCGTTTCAGCCATTCGGCCAGTCGCGCAGACAATCCAATGGCCTGATGTTGGAATATCAACCACTTCAATTTGATTTAAATCTGGATCCACCAACTCATGGTACAGCGCAAATGCATTGGGTTTTCGGATCAGTTGAGTGACGCTCCGGGCTGCGACCCGGAAGGGATCAACCACGACTTCGGTGTCAAAACTTCTGAGATTCCGCGTATTGGCATCAGTTGCTGAACGGGCATAGACAGGCACTCTTGGCGCAAGAATCCGCGTATTGGTTGCAACGGTCAGATTGACCTGATCCTGGTCAGTCAAGGCGAGCACTCCGCGGCATAATGCGCGTTGAACACCCGCATCAACAAGTGTCTGAGGTTCAGCCACATCACCAACCAAAATATCGAGCTCATAACTCAAGTCGGAAAGTCTAGCCGAATCGGCTCGAGTAACATTGGAATCGATCATCACGCACCGGATTCCGGATTGATCAAGAAACCGAATTAACTGACTACCCGCACCGCCATATCCACAAACGATCCAATAGGGATACTTAATTCCATGAATTCGAGACACCGAGCGTTGATAAGAACGCAAACGACGAAATGCAGGATCGGACAGTACTGCAAGCACTGAACCAATTGAATACAGCCAGGCAATGACCGTCGAATACATCACAAACAACATCCATAGCTTTTGGCTTGGCGTGAATGGATGTGGAATTTCTCCAAATCCGATTGTCGTTGCCGTGTAGCTCACCAGATAAAAGGCATCGAGAAACGAGAGGTGATAGACAACGCCTTCGGGCGTTACCCCAGGGATCAATACGAGACCTAAAACGCTGATCGAATACGTAATAATCAGCGTGATCAGCGGCGTCCGAAGTTCAAGCAGCAATAACCACATTGCTGCCCCGCGGATCCGAGACCGACCTCGGGTATTGGAGTTCATTAGCGTTTTAATTGAATTGTCTCGGCAATTAACAGAACAACACTCGTGACGTTGGCGAGCATCGCACCGCCTGCAAGTGAAACAACGCTCGCCATCACACCCACAGACACCTCACCTGTCACCTGCGTCGCATAACCCCACATGACAGCAGCTGCGATCAACTGGAGATCAGCAACCAAACTGGTCGCCAATAACACAGCACCCAAGTGCGAGCGATCACCGATCTTTAGCACCGTTGCAATCAACGACACCACTAAGGCAAAGAAAAATTCGTAAGGATTATGATGATGAGGGTTATCGATTTCACCGACAAAGAAACCAAAATTTAAAGTCAGTGCGAGAACGATAAAAAAAGCAAACCAGACACGCTGGGTATTCATAAGCAACTCCAAACGATCGGGGGCAACGCCCCCTTTCGTTTATAGTCACCGATTATGCGACAGGATGCGAGACCGAGTTGAGTTTCGCTTCAGTTTCCGTTGGCAACAAATCTGCGATCGCGTCACGCTCGCTCACCAATTCGTCGTTGGTTGCGTCCATTTTGCCGCGTGAGAAATCGCTCACATCGATACCCTGAACGACTTTGTAATCGCCGCCTTCACAGACCACTGGGTATGAGTAAATGACGCCTGGAGCGATTCCATAAGAACCATCTGCAGGAACAGCCATTGAGACGACCTTGCCATTTGTTCCAAGAATCCAATCACGCATATGATCGATCGCAGCTTGCGCAGCAGATGCTGCAGATGACGCGCCACGCGCATCAATGATTGCTGCGCCGCGCTTGGCAACTGTTGGGATGTAATCATTTTCGTACCAAGCACGATCGATTTGATCCAATGCAGGCTGACCTTTTACCGTGGCACGATGCAGATCTGGATACTGCGTTGGAGAGTGGTTACCCCAGATGTAGGCATTATCAACATCGGTTGGCTGAACACCCAAGTGATTCGCCAAAATGCCAACTGCGCGGTTGTGATCGAGGCGAGTCATTGCTGTGAACTGACGTGGATCGAGACTTGGTGCATTGCGACTTGCGATCAACGCATTGGTGTTCGCTGGGTTACCAACCACCAATACACGCACGTTCTTTGATGCGTGATCATTCAGCGCTTTACCCTGGACAGAGAAGATCTTTGCATTCTCTTTCAACAGATCGGCGCGTTCCATACCAGGTCCGCGTGGGCGAGCACCAATCAAGAATACAACGTCAGCATCCTTAAAGCCGTCTTCTGGGTTGTCATGCGTTGTAATGCCAGCCACCAATGGGAATGCACAGTCGATCAATTCCATGACAACACCATTGAGTGCAGTCATTGCTGGTGGAATCTCCACCAACTGAAGGATCACTGGCTGATCTTTACCAAGCAGCTCTCCTGCTGCGATTTTAAAGAGAATTGTGTAGCTAATCGCACCGGCAGCACCAGTGACAGCAACGCGTACAGGTTGTTTCATTCCTTGCTCCTTGTCGGGGAATCGGAGTTCAAACGTAATGCCATCCATTGTCCGATGGCCCGAAGTTGTTCAGGCACCACGCTGTGTGGCATGGCGAACGCCTGAAACGTAACCGGATAACCAAGCGCAGACAGTGAGTCGCGCGCTTGCTCTCCAAGTACATAGGGGACCACGGGATCCAGCGTCCCGTGGTGAATTTCGATAGGCAATGTCTCCGGATCACGACCAGGAGACAGAGTGGGGTCTTGCTCGCCAACCCAATAAGTCGATAACGCCAGAATGCCTGCAAGCGGTTCTTTCGAACGAACTCCAGCGTAAAGCGCGACAGCACCACCTTGGCTGAAACCGACCAGCAAAATGCGATTCGGCGAAATCCCTGCATCAATCTGCGCTTGAACGATCGCATCAACGCGATCTGCAGACTGAGAAATGCCGCGCACATCGATGGTTCGATCAATATCCATGTGTTCAATGTCGTACCATGCAGGCATCACCATTCCACCGTTAACGGTCACAGGAATCTGAGGTGCATGCGGAAAAATAAAGCGCGTCGCTGTGCTTTGAAGACCCAAAAGCGGCAGTGCAGGCTCAAAATCATGACCGCTTGCACCAAGGCCATGCAGCCATATAACGGCACTATCAGCTGGTTGTGTTGGTTCTACGACGACTGCGTCAAACATGAAACATCCAATGTATTAAGGAACGCGAAGCCTAATCGCGCTAATCTATGCGCGCAATGACACTTTGGCTGAACGCATGATATCGATTTTACGTCTTTTTCTTCTCGCAGTCGCAACATTTTTGGGCGGATTGCTTATAACCTTCGTCTCACCTTTAAAGTTGATCACCCCAACACAAAAGTTGAGTTACCGGCTTGCAGCTGGCATCGCAGGCGTCTGGGCAGACTTTATGCGCTGGCTTTTGACCACCGTTGAAACCGAATACGTCATCACAGGTGACAAACTCAATCCCAAGGGGACCTATCTTATCTTCGCCAACCACCAGAGCTGGATTGATATCATGATGGTGATGGTGGTTTTAGGTAAAGGAACGACCCTGCCCCGCTTTTTTATGAAGTGGGAATTGGTTTATGTCCCAGTCATCAACATCTGCGCTTGGGCACTCGACTTTCCAATCATGCGTCGTTACACCCAGGAAGATATTAAAGATCGTCCTGAGCTCAAAAACCGCGATTTTGATTACGCACACGATGTGCTCTCGAGAAATCCCGATCAAGCATGTGTTGTTGTGAATTACGCTGAGGGAACCCGCTTCACACCAGAAAAGCACAAAAAGAATCGCTCGCCATATAAGCATTTGCTCAAACCAAAAGTCGGCGGTCCACAGCTCGCGCTTGACTGTTTACGCGATCGACTCGACGGAATTATCGACATTACGCTCGCCTATCCAGGAGCTAAACTGGGTGTTTGGCAACTGTTAGCGGGGCAGGTACCCAAAGTGATGATTCATGTCGAGAAAATCGAAGTACCAGAAGGCTTGGAAAAAACCCCGGAAACCTTGGCTGAACTCAAAGCATTCCGGGGCTGGATGAACTCAATATGGGCGAAGAAAGATGCCCGGATTGAGCAGATGATTAACGGTACACCGGTAAGCGATCACACATCGCCTTAACCTGATCACGAACGCGTCCTTTGACAGCTTCATCATCGAGGTTGTCGAGGACGTCGCAAATGAGGTTCGCCAAATCACGGCAATCGCTCTCAACAAAACCACGTGTTGTCACTGCCGGCGTACCAATCCGAATTCCCGAAGTCACAAATGGTGACTGCGGATCATTTGGTACAGCATTTTTGTTCACGGTGATGTGTGACTCGCCAAGGGCTGCGTCGGCAGCTTTACCCGTGATTCCCTGAGCAACCAAGTCGACTAGCATCAGATGGTTATCCGTTCCGCCTGAGACAATTTTGAAGCCGCGCTCAATGAAAACGCTGGCCATGACTTGCGCATTCTTAACGACTTGTTCCTGATATGTTTTAAATCCGGGCTCCATCGCTTCTTTAAATGCAACAGCTTTTGCTGCGATCGCATGCATCAATGGACCACCCTGCATCCCAGGAAAAACAGCCGAATTTAGTTTCTTATGCAACGTCTCATCGTCTTGTCCTGACAGAATCAGACCAGACCGAGGACCACGCAGTGTTTTGTGAGTCGTCGTCGTAACCACATGTGCATGTGGAATTGGCGATGGATAGACACCAGCCGCGACTAAACCTGCAATGTGTGCCATGTCCACCAAGAAATACGCACCGACATTGTCAGCGATCTCACGCATCTTGCCCCAATCAACGACACGCGAATATGCAGAAAACCCACCAAGAATCAGTTTTGGTTTGTGTTCTTCAGCCAAATCAGAGATCTGGTTGTAATCCATATATCCGTCGGCATCGATACCGTATTGAACTGCATGATAGACCTTGCCTGAGAAGTTAACTGAGGCGCCATGCGTTAAATGGCCACCATCAGCTAGGGACATACCAAGGACGGTATCACCGGCCTCCATCAATGCGAGATAGGCTGCAGCGTTTGCTTGAGAACCGGCATGCGGTTGAACGTTGGCGTAGGCTGCGCCGAAAAGCGCTTTAGCGCGATCGATTGCAAGTTGCTCCACCACGTCAACATGCTCACAACCACCGTAATAGCGCTTCCCGGGATAGCCTTCGGCATACTTATTCGTTAGCTCTGACCCTTGCGCTTCTAGCACACGAGGACTCGCGTAATTTTCGGAAGCAATCAGTTCAATATGATCTTCCTGGCGAACCGCTTCAGCCTCCATAGCTGATGCGAGATCCGAATCATACTGGGCAATGGTTGATGTCTTGGCGTACATCGCGAACGTTCCTCTATTCGTTAAAAACTGATAGGAACGTTCGGATCAATTCGCTAAGCAACGCGACTCATATCCCGCTCTACGAATTCGTAGTTCACTTGAGAAAAATACGGTTGGTTCGGAAACCCATACACAAACTCAAGTCCGTCAGCACCCGCCACCACCTCATGTAATGCATTTCCGGGAATCATGACGGACACACCAACCGCCAACTCGACGACACTGCCCTCAATCATGACTTTCCCAGAACCCCTCGTGCAGAAGTAAAATTCTGCATCATCATGCCGATGTTGGAGCAACGTTCCGTGGGGAGGGAATGTAGCATATCCGAGCGATAAGTCGGAGCTTTGATCATCTTTTCCGAACAAGGTTTGCCAAACACAACTGCCAAACGTGGCGTTTGCATCAACTGCGCACTCATCTAACCGATTGACCACATGCTTTGGCGCCATCTTTGACTCCCCGATATTGCTCTTATTTTGGGCGCAGACTGTCGCAATAACTTTTGGGAATCAATAAAAAATTTCATATTTTTCATATATTTAGATATCTAATTAAAAAATTAATAACTAATTCACATATTTAACATCAAAAGCCGCATTATTTTGTTAAAAATCAACCCATTGCAGCGCACCAAATCCAAGCTAAATCAAACCCGCATCCATCTTGAAATCAACCATGGCAGGCCTTTAAAAAATCAGATACCGATCTCTAACAATGCTTTGGCCACGAATCATCAGGGGCCGATTAAAAACTGAACTGCATCCATCAAGAACAAAATTGCGCGAGACCCTCATCTCATGCAAACTATGCGCTCTGAGTGGATGGCATCGATACGATGTCCATCACACGCGACACCGCGGGAGAGGCATTGCAATGCCGCCGAAGGAGCAACCGACCCGGAAACTCTCAGGCACCCGGACCGCTCTGTCGTCAAAGGAATCTGGAAAGTAGCAACGCGCTCACCGAAGGAGTAAGGGATGTATCCTGAATCTCTCAGGTCAATGACAGATGGGTCATGCGAAAAAGCCTGCAAGGAGCATGCATGACTGACCTACACACGCTAGTACTCGACCAATTCCACACCGAACAAGGTGCTAAATTTGCCCCCTTCGCTGGCTATAAGATGCCAATCCAGTATCCATTAGGCGTTAAAGGCGAGCATCTTCACACGCGCGATTCTGTTGGACTATTTGATGTCTCTCACATGGGTCAACTGACGATCGAAGGACAAGGAAGCACCGAGGCACTTGAAAATCTCGTACCCGCGGCGCTTCAAGAGATGGTTCCAGGGCAGATCCGTTATTCGCAACTGACCCTCGAGAATGGCGGCATTTTAGATGACTTGATGTTAACGCGCTGGGATGACAGCACTTGGGGGCTCGTTGTGAATGGTGCTTGCAAGCACGCTGACATGGACCACCTCAAAGCACATTTACCAAATACAGTGGCGATGACTTATTTCGATGCGCATGCCTTGATTGCCGTACAGGGACCCAAAGCGCGCTCAGCACTCGCTCGGCTAATCCCTGAAGCAGCCAATCTCGTTTTCATGCGCGCAGTTCAAACCACTTGGAACGGTCATGCAATCACACTGTCATGTTGTGGGCTCGAGAGCTTGCAGATGTATTAACTGCTCTTGAAGAGTCGACATGGGTTGGCCTCGGCGCAAGAAACTCACTACGTTTAGAGACAGGCCTGTGTCTCTACGGTAATGACCTAACCACTGAAACCACTCCGATTGAAGCAGATCTTCTTTGGTCTATCCAAAAACGTCGTCGTACAGAGGGTGGATTTTTAGGTGCAGACATCATTCTCAGACAGATCAATGAAGGAGCATCTCGTAAGCGCGTCGGTATCGCGCCCACAGACGGTCGCACTCCACTCAGAGATCATACGGTTTTGAAAAATAGTTCTGGAGATGTGGTTGGTGAGATCACTTCCGGAGGATTTGGACCAACCCACGAAGGGCCTGTTGCCATGGGTTACGTGTCACACGACATGAGCACACTTGGAACCGAATTAATCGCAGAGGTTAGAGGCAAAGCACTTCCATGCGCTGTCTGTGACCCTATCTTTGTTCAGCAGCGCTACGTACGCTCACTTTAAGCCACAAAAAGGACCCTGTTATGACTGTTAAATACACGCGCGAACACGAATGGATCCGCATCGAAGGCGATACAGCCACCGTCGGCATCACCTTTTATGCACAAGAACAACTCGGTGATGTTGTGTTTGTCGAACTTCCTGAAGCTGATACATCTGCAGACCAAGGTGCAGAAGTCGCAGTTGTTGAATCTGTGAAGGCGGCTAGTGACATTTATGCACCAGTCACCGGAACAATTATCGAATCAAACGAAGAGCTTTCAGATCGACCAGAGCTCGTCAACGAAGACCCTGAAAATGATGGATGGTTCTTCAAGATGCAATTATCTGATCCATCTGAACTCGATGACCTGCTTGATGAAGCTGACTATCAGGCATTTATCCAAGAAGAATTGTAAGAGGTAATTTGAGTGAAGCAGGAAATGACATTTCGTGACCGTCATATCGGTTTATCTGACGATGAAAGAGCATTCATGCTCAAGACTCTGGGACTTAACTCCATGGATGAGTTGGCCACACAGGTTGTTCCAGACAATATTCGTAAACAGACACGGATGTCACTTCCTGATGCGTTGTCGGAAGTGGATGCGCTCGCTGAACTGAAATCGATCGCTTCGAAAAATCAGGTGGTACGCACACTGATCGGCCAAGGATATTACCACACACTGACTCCTGCTGTTATTCAGCGGAACGTCCTCGAAAATCCAGCGTGGTACACAGCCTATACACCCTATCAGCCAGAGATTTCTCAGGGTCGTCTTGAAGCATTATTTAACTATCAAACAATGGTCGTTGAACTGACAGGGATGGCTGTTGCCAATGCCTCACTGCTCGACGAAGGGACCGCGGCAGCTGAAGCGATGACACTCTGTGAGCGAAGCTCAAAGTCTAAATCGAACCGTTTCTATGTGGCATCGAACCTTTTCAGTCAAACGCGTGCCGTTATCGAAACACGCGCCAAGCCTTTAGGATTTGAGCTCGTTGAATTTGATGCGCACAACCCACCAGCATTTGAAGATGCATTCGGTTTAATTGTCCAATACACAGGAAATGATGGATCAGTAGTTAATATCCAGCCATTGATCCAAAACGCAAAAGACAAAGGCATTCTGACAATCATTGCTGCTGACATCCTGAGCCTTACAGTGCTGGAAGCCCCAGGACATTTGGGTGCGGACATCTGCCTAGGCTCAACGCAGCGTTTCGGCGTTCCAATGGGTAATGGCGGACCACATGCAGCATTTTTCGCAGTCACCGACAAACTCAAAAGAAACATACCAGGCCGCTTAGTTGGTCAGTCGATTGACTCTGAAGGACGTGATGCATATCGCTTAACACTCCAGACGCGCGAGCAACATATTCGTCGCGAAAAAGCGACCAGTAATATTTGTACAGCGCAGGTGTTGCTTGCAAATATCGCAGGATTCTATGCGTGCTATCACGGCCCATCTGGCCTGACTGCACAAGCACAGCGCGTCCACTCCCTCGCAGCTCGCTTCCATCAAGGCATCAAAGAAAAAGGCCAAATGGTCAATGACACCTTCTTTGATACCGTGTCTGTCAGCGTATCCGACGCCGATGCGATGGTTGCTAAAGCATTAGAGGGTGGTTTCAATATTCACAAAGCAAATGCAACGACTGTGTCCGTGTCATTTGATGAAGCATCCAATGAGGCTGAACTCGAAGCGCTTGCGAACATCTTCGATATCACCCTGGGTCAAGCTGCGGCTGCACTCCCAAATCAGCTGCTTAGACAGACTGAATTCATGACCCAAGAGGCATTCAATACGCATCATTCAGAAACAGAAATGATGCGCTACCTGCGAAAGCTGGCTGATCGAGACCTAGCCCTCGATCGCGCGATGATTCCTTTGGGATCGTGCACGATGAAATTGAACGCAGCGTCTGAAATGGCTCCAATTACATGGCCTGAGTTTGCAAACATCCATCCATTTGCTCCTGAAAATCAGCGCCTTGGCTATGCGGAAATGATTGACAATCTCAACGACTGGCTCGCTGAGATCACTGACTATGCAGGTATCTCATTACAGCCAAACTCTGGAGCGCAAGGTGAATATGCAGGCCTCCTTGCAATTCAGGGATACCACGAGTCACGCGGCGAAGCGCATCGAACAATTTGCTTGGTTCCATCATCGGCACACGGAACGAATCCAGCATCGGCGCAGATGGTTGGACTTGATGTTGTTGTGATTGGTTGTGACCAAGATGGAAACATCGATTTAGATGATCTCAAAGCGAAGGTCGAACAGCATGACACTAACATTTCATGTCTGATGATCACCTATCCTTCAACACACGGTGTGTTTGAAACAGAGGTCCAAGCGGTTTGTGACATCGTTCATTCAGTCGGTGGCCAGATCTATCTTGATGGTGCAAATCTGAATGCACAGGTTGGACTGACAAGCCCAGGAATCATTGGCTCTGATGTGTCGCACCTGAATTTGCATAAAACGTTCTGTATTCCACACGGTGGTGGTGGACCAGGTGTTGGCCCAATTGGCGTCGCTGAACACTTAAAGCCGTTTATGCCAGGACATCCTGAGTTCTCGATGCAGTCTCCTGTCGGCCCAGTGTCTGCAGCACCTTTTGGCTCTGCCATGATCCTGCCCATCTCTTGGATGTATATCCGGATGATGGGACCTGATGGGTTAAAGGATGCGACTGAAAATGCCATTTTGTCGGCCAACTACATTGCCAAGCGTCTTGCCTCGCACTACCCAATCTTGTACACAGACGCCAAAGGCTTTGTGGCCCACGAATGTATCCTCGATACGCGCGTGGTCAAAGACAGTGCGGGAGTCACGGTTGATGACATCGCTAAACGACTTATCGATTACGGATTCCATGCGCCAACAATGAGTTGGCCAGTCGCCGGTACCTTAATGATTGAGCCAACAGAAAGTGAACCTCTGTGCGAGCTGGATCGGTTCTGTGATGCCATGATTTCCATTCGCCAAGAGATCAGTGTGATCGAGTCTGGAATCGGATCGGCAGACGATTCCGTGCTCCGTCACGCACCCTACACGGTTGAAGCCGTAACGACTGATGAATGGCCACACGCGTTTTCGCGTCAACAAGCGGCATTCCCTGTCGATTCCCTGAAGAAAGATCGTTACTGGCCACCTGTTGGTCGGATTGACAATGTGTACGGCGACCGCAATCTTGTATGTAGTTGTCCACCACTGTCTGAGTACACAGATACACCAACGGAAGCTGCATGACAGAGAACAAAGCGCGCCCCAAAAGTGGCGACAAAATCATCAACGAAGTCGGCGTGAAGGCTATCAAAAACGGCCAGAAACGTCGCACAGATGAAAAAGCCCCGCGTGGCGATAAGCCCAAGTGGTTGCGCTTTGTGAGCCCTGGTGGGCAAGGCTATCAGGACGTCAAAAAGATCGTTCGCACGCATCGCTTATCCACCGTTTGTGAAGAAGCGATGTGTCCCAACATTGGCGAATGCTGGAGCGCGGGGACGGCCACCATCATGTTGATGGGCTCTGTTTGCACACGTGCCTGTAAATTCTGCGCGGTTGATACAGGTAACCCCAAAGGCTGGCTTGATCTTGAAGAGCCAGTTAATACTGCCGAGTCTGTCGCTTTAATGGGCCTTAAGTATGTTGTCTTAACGAGTGTAAATCGTGATGATCTCGCCGATGGCGGAGCCAATCACTTCGCAGCGACTGTCCGCGCGATCAAACAACGAAGCCCGGATACAGCCGTGGAAGCATTAACCCCTGACTTTCAGGGTGTGATGTCAGATGTAGCTGGAGGTCTTCGCCCAAAACGTCGAGACAGTGAAACGCCTGACTCATCCAGTGCGCGACCCACGCGCAAGCTACGAACAAACCCTCGCCGTTCTCGCACACGGAAAAAAACATCGTCCAGAAGTCTTAACGAAAACCAGTCTCATGCTCGGTCTCGGAGAAACTGAAGATGAGATTAAGCAAGCAATGGATGACATGCGTGAGCATCACGTCGACATCGTGACTTTTGGACAGTATTTGCGACCAACTGTGAATCACTTACCAGTCGATCGCTATGTCACACCGGAAGAATTCGATCTCTATCGTGAATGGGGACTGGAGCGTGGTTTCCTTGAAGTTGTCTCAGGTCCTATGGTTCGCTCGAGCTATCGAGCTGAACAAGCTCTACTGAAAAATAACGCTGGGATCTCCAACGCAGCGCTCAAGGAGCGTGCAATTCCGATCAAGCAACTATGAAACCGTTAGCGCTTGCTATAGTCGTTGCGACTCTCGGTCTGACAGGTTGCCAAAACCCAGTCAGAGACCCGATTGACTCGGTGGTTCAGGTTGTCACAGACCCAAAGAAAGAGATCCAAAAAGGGACGCGTCAGTATCCGTTTGCTTTAGCGCAGTCTGGCGGTGATTTAACCCAGTTCCCGGTGACAACAAACTATCTCAATGGACTGATTCAGCGTCTCGCGAAAACGGCAAACTCCCCTTTTCCTTGGGAAATCCGACTGATCAACGATGGATCAATCAATGCTTGGGCATTACCCGGCGGAAAAATGGGAGTGAATTACGGTCTTCTTCAAGCGGTCGAAACAGAAGCTGAACTCGTGTCAGTCTTAGGTCATGAAATGGCACACAGTATTGAACTCCACGGTACCGGCCGCGAAACCTTTGGTGCTCTAGTCGGGCTGGCCGCACAAGTCATTGAAATTGGTATTTCGGAGCCCGGGACAAAACCCGGATCTAACAAGCTGATTGGTCTCGGTCAAAACATTCTGATGGGCCAGTACAGCCAATCCAACGAGCTTGAGGCAGATCGCGTCGGTGTCGATCTGATGGTGCGAGCCGGCTTTGATCCTCGCGGTGCAATTGGGATGCAGGAAAAACTCGCACAGCTCGGTTCCGGTGGAAATTCTGTTGCACAAAAATTACTTGGTACCCACCCAATCAGTCGTGAGCGCTTATCCGCAATCAAATCTGAAGTTGGCAAGTATCCGGCGACAGGTCAATCAACAAGTGATGAATTCCGAAAAGCACAAGCAGAAATTAAAACTCTGGAAACAGGCTTACAACTGGTTACTGATGCGCGAAAAGCAGGCTCAGAAAAGCAGTTTGCGAAAGCGCTCACTCTCACAGAGCGTGCGTTAAAAATTCTCCCCAATGAGCACAGTGTCTGGCGCTTGCAGGCTGAATTATTCGTCGCCAACAAAGAGTCCAGGAAAGCGATTCAATCTGCCCTCAAGGTCCGCGAACTGAATCCAACAGATCCAATTAGCGAGTTACTTCTAAGTTACTGTTATTCAGCCGCCGGTGATATTATCAATGCTGATAGAGCAAAAGAAAGAGCTCGCATGCTAGCTCTATAAACGCTATTTATCGATATATCACTTGTTCAGGACCTAACATGCAGAAATTACTATCCGTGTTCAAAGCTGATTCAGTTGGTCAGTTGATCGTAATTTTTGCCGTTTTTTCAGTGACAGGATCCACTGCCGTCTACGTAGCCGGGCCGGTCCTTGATTTTTTTGGTATCAACTCTACGTCCATGCCGAGTTGGGCTTTTTGGCCACTCAGAATAATTATAATTTTCCCTATCTATCAGTGCCTTCTTATCATCGTTGGAACACTGGCAGGCCAGTTCAAATATTTTTGGGAATTCGAAAAAAAGTTCCTACGAAGAATCGGGATCCATCTGCCCTAAATCAAACGAATTTCTAAGTCTTTCAAACCGTCAATTTTGCCATGGAGGTGATCTCCACGAACCACGGCACCGACGCCTGAGGGCGTTCCTGTAAAGACCAAATCGCCCGCTTTGAGTTCTTGCAACGAGGAAAGAAACGCAATCAACTCGACCGTGTTATAGGCCATTTGATTGATATCACCTGCCTGACGTTCCTGGCCATTCACATCCAGTGTGATTGCCGCATTCTCCATCAAACCAGTCTCTGACTTTGGAGTAACAACACCCATAACGCCTGCGTCATCGAAGTTTTTAGCAATTTCCCAAGGGCGACCTTTGTCTTTTGCTTCAGCCTGACGATCACGACGCGTAAAATCGAGCCCAACCGCATATCCAAAGATAATCGCTTCCGCTTCTTTGAGACTTAAATTCCGTCCGCCTTCACCCAAAACAGCCACCAACTCCACTTCGTGATGCAAATCCTCGGTATGACTTGGATACCGAACATCCGGTCCGAATGTCAGTGCATCGAAGCTTTTCTGAAAATGGAAAGGTGCCTTTCGATCAACTTCACCGCCCATCTCTTTTGCATGCTCTTCATAGTTTTTGGCGATACAAAAAATGCGGTTCACTGGGAGACGACGACCATCTGTTGTTAAAAATTCTGGATGTGTTGGGGAATTCCAATTCATAGGGATCACGAAACCTCGTATAATTTTTGTATGAGTGTGTACCAAACCATCAAAACGTTCGACAACTATCCATGCAGTCATCGACAGTGGCGGCATCAGGGTCATTGTAAATTCATTCATGGCTACTCACGTAGCTTTAAAATGACTTTTGGCTGTACTGAATTAACTGAATCTGGCTTTGGTGTGGATTTCGGTGAGTTTTCTGACATCAAAGCCTGGCTTTCACATTGGTTCGATCACACGACGCTCATCAATGAAGATGATCCTGAATTGCACTTATTTCAGGAACTTCACGACAAAGAAATCTTAGATCTGCGTGTCCTACCCAATGTCAGCATGGAGCGAACCGCCGAGTTCGTCTTTGACTATGTCGATACTTGGATACGGAAACAAACCAACAATCGTTCGTTCTTAATCGAAGTTGAATGCCGAGAAAATGATAAGAACGCGGGGATCTATCGACCCACTCTCTGATTCATATGGCCGTAAAGCCACATGCATAACGCCCCGGTTGCGCCGATGGCAGCAAGCATGATCAGAAATAAATTCCAACCAAACAGCTCATACACATACCCCATCAGCCAGGCACCAAGCGCACCACCTGCGTAATAGCAGGAAACATACAAGCCGTTTACCACACCTCCCAGTTCGCCAGCGTTATGATTGACTTCCGCGGCGGCGAGTGTGTGTATCAAGAACATTCCGAGACACATCACAAACACTTGAACAATCAACATCCAAACGGCGCCCAAAGCCAGAAATAGAGAACCAATCATCACAACAAATCCAACAAGTATGACGCGAACTGGACCTCCGAATTGCCTCGCGAGCCAACCAGCAGTTAATGCCGATACAATACCTATACTGTATCCAAGATAACTCTGACCAACTAAACCAGTTGTTGCCGAACTATCCACCTCGTTGATTCGAAAAGGTAAATAATTCAAATACCCTGCAAAGGTCCAGAACATGCAAAATACAGACATGAACACGAGAATATTTTTCCGACCAGTCAACGCCTCATAGATTGCATGTCTGTTGGGCTTGACCAAATTCAAAGGTTTTGGCTTAGCTTTACGCCAGGGCATAAAGGTCACTAGTGCCAAAAGAATGGCCCACATCGATGCAACCCATTCCCAATGGATAATATGTTCTAAATATCCAGAAATAACTCTGCCCGCCATACCACCAAATATCGTAAAAGCCACATAAAAAGACATAACTCTCGAAAGATCAGCTCCCGACCGACCAGAAGTAAGATAGGCCATGGTTGCTGTTATGATCGCGGGCAACAAGAATCCTTGAATTAGTCGTAACAAAAGCATCTCGTCGTATGACTGAACAAAACCCGAGCACGCCATAGCGACAGCCAACAAAGGTAGCGCCCATTTCAAGATTGAGAGAGCACCAATCTGTTTGAGCAAAATGCCGTAACTCAGTGGTGCGATTGCCAACGGGATCAAAGTCACAGACACCAAAAGACCTGCCTGAGGTTTTGAGACCATAAAGCGCTCTGCGAGCTCCGAGAGCATCGGTTGCGGGGCATACAGAACGCAATAACAAATCATGATCGAGAGATATAAGAAAATCTCTCCTGGATGGCTCGAAGATTGTTTTGTGGTCACTTCAGAAACGTCTGCCTGAGTTCGTGAAAGCGCCTGACGCCGCGCTCGAAACCGCGTATTAAAGCAACAGGAACCTCTTGTGTCTCGCATAAATCACGATACAACCTGCCCGCTAACATCGGCGTAACGCTCGCATGGAACACATGCTTTCGGCGAGGCTCAACGGATAACATTTGTCCAAAGCGACCTGAATCCAGATAAATCAAACTCATCGATCGATCAGCAAGCCATTCCCGATCAGTCATCCAGCCGGTGAGAAATTCATCTAAGCCCACAATACCCGGCGAGCGCTCCCCGCGCCGCATGGCAAACTGCCCGCGTAATACAATGTAGATATCAGGAAAATCATCCTCAGCAATGAGGGTCTCACCAGGACTTAGTGTCTTAATCACCGCGTTATCGAGCCAATGCCGATATTCTTGTTCGGTCAGTGCGCCAAGGAAAAGTTGCTGCTCAATCACGTGCAATCTCCCAATGAATCGAAGCCTGACCTTTTAAAAGTTCATTCCGATCGACCACAAAGCGCGTTCCTGACCGCTCAACCAAACTATGAATAACGTGCGCACGGGATGATTGATCAAGGCCCATCAACCAATGATCCAACCACATCAATTGACCTTTGCGTGACAAGGCTCTCGCGAGCTTCAGTCGATTCATGCCATGTGGACCCGCCATCGATTGCAAGGCTCCCAAGGGTGCATTTAAACGATCATGAAGTAATTCGATCCATTGACTCGCTGACAGTGCTTGCAGATGCATCTCCAGTGTAGAGGGCTCAATTCCTGGCTCAATAAATAGCCACTCCCCAACTGTTGAGACTTCAGAATCCCTCGGGTGATCGAGCATGATGACTGAGTACGCCAATACCTTGGGATCCAACCGCGCCACATCCATTCCACCAACCCGAACAACACCGCGTTCAGGCGAGACTTGGCGAACTAATAAATGCTTGAGTGTCGAGAGACCTGCACCCTCAGCAGCTGTAATTCGAACCAAACTATCGTCAGGACAATGGAAGTTCATTTGGTCAAATAACGGCGCCTCACCTGCATGGCGTCGAAACACGACATTTTCATACTGTACCTCACCGCTCAGCGCGAGAGGTCTGACTGTTTTGCGATCATCGTGCTCGGTTGTCGAATCAAGACTCACGGGCATTGCCGCACGCAAGCGTTCAAGTAAAAGTAGCGCTCCAAGAGACAAACCAGTTAGCACCACAGGTCGTGTATCGTCCGTCGACGCGATGGCTGGAATCACTAAACTTGCTGCAATCACAGAGCGGCTGAAGCGGCTGTATTCGGCGACCAATTCGATACGCGCGATAACCCACTGCCGCGCCTGGTCCCAAACCTCGATAACCCGCTCTCTAACCGACGGTACACCATCACGCGATAACCGCAGTGATAACCAACGCATGGGTTGATCAATCGCCGGCAGATCTGGCAATAATCGCCGGACATACACCCAATATGCACCGCCAATCAGACAGCCTGAAAAGAGAAGTGATATCGCAAGTATTGGGGCTTCAAATAAAAGAATTAGCGTTGTCATTGACAATGCAGCTGCCAGACCAACAGGCAAGACGTCTCGGAAATGCTGGGCTAATACATGAATCATCCAAATGGTTAAGGCAATAATGCCCAATGAGCCAAAGGCAACAGCTGCGTAGTGATAACTTAAGGAGAATCCTGGAGCTTCCAAAGCAACTAAAGCACAAAGCCAACTGATGACAGCGACGATTGATAAGACCGATACAATAAACAACACCGTCAGCGCTCGCCGCTCTTCAGGAACCGAATCTTGTTCGAGAATTGTTCGAGGAACATGATCGGCAATCAGTGGCGTCACAACATCTGGCGACATTGGCTGATTGAGTTTAATCGCCTGGTCTAATGATTCTCCAAACCAGGATCGGAATGTGGGTTGTGCTAACTTCACACTCCAGTCGACTAGACTATCATCGATTCCTGCTGCGGACATCATTTGACGGATCGGCTGAATCAATTGATTACGGCCTAAATCTCCAAGCCGCGGAATGAGGCTCAACGGTAACCTGCTTTCAAACGAGATTGCGGTCTCTGCAATCAGTTGAACACGCAAATAATCTGACTCGGGAACCAAGAACCAGCCCGATTCAGGAACAGGCATCGTACTCACTTCATCGCCAGCAACCAAAACGCGAAGTCTGGCGTTACCTTCCTTCACCTGCCACAAACGGTCCCGCGCGAGACCGGCAGACACTTTGCCCGCTTCGAGTTTGAAAATTTGCGGTTCAGTCGAGCTCAATGACATCCCCTTCCCACAAATCAGAGACGCTAGAAAAAACGAAAATTCGACAATTCGCAGAACCCAAGCGATTTAAGAGCTCCATCTGTCGATCGGCCGACAAAGGCGCCAAAGCATCCACCAAAATTAGCGTATCAGCACCTTGCGCAAGAGCTCGAGCCACAGACAAAGCAGCAGCCTCTGATGACGAAAGCCCCTGATTATCAGGGCCAATCCGGTAGTTCAATGATCCACCAAATCGCTCTCGCCAATGATCAAATCCAATCAAATCCATCAGGTTACCGAAGTGGTATTCACCGACTTCACTCGCATCCCAAGCAAAGTTGCTCCGCAACGTTCCTGGTAAAAACTCCGCCTCAGGCCCTAACACCGTAATCGGCTCGCCCTCTCGAACCAGTTCTTCACTTGCACTGAGAAGCATTTCTGGAACTTGGGTACGCAACACATGTACGCCAGGGCCTTTGATGTTGAGCAAGTCACGAAGCTCACTCATCATTTTTTTCGGTTCGCGTTCGGTACGCACACGTGGATTCTGGGTTAGAGCCCGCGCCTGCTTGAAATGACGAGTCGGCATGAGATCCAAAAACAAAAATCCGAGCCCAACCACCCAGATCGATGCTGATAAATGAAGAACGCTATCGAGTAGCAACATTCCGAAAATCGTACTGATTGCGAGAATGCGACCACCGACATCTCTCGAGAGTCTCGGAATCCAATCCGGTGCCATCGCATCTAAAGCGGCTTCGAGATCATTCCACTGGGATCTGTGAATCAGAGTGATTGAGGTATAAGTCGTCGATGCCAGAATGAGGGCGGTTAAGATCCAAAGTGGTGCCAACGATGTATCGCTGACTTGACCAAGAATACTAACCAACATCACAAGTAGCAGTCGTGCGAGTACAACCAAGGTAAGCGCGAACCATTGAACTGTGATGTTGTAATCGGGGAGCTCGGGCTCAAGCACGTAGCCACCCACCGCAAATGCTTTGCGCCATCGTGTGAGATGAATTTTTGAATCACCATCAACACTCATGACCCAACCAAAGAATTGATAGCGCACGCGCTGCAACAACCCGTTCTCGTCAACAAAGACAGATCCCGCCACAGGAGGTTTTAGTCGGCGCTCTTTGATTTGATAACCGAGTGTTCCAGCTTCATCAGCGACAGCTTCAAATGTTGCCCCTGTCGCTATCAAACCATCAAGAATTGCGGTCATGGGTTCAAGCTACGTCCCAACAGCTCCAAGAGACGAACGCGCCCGCTAATCACCGTCACATCGCAGTGTTCGCCAGGTGCCGGTATATTGGCGCCTGACTCAGTGACAACTTGCTGCAATCGAACACCGTTGTTGAATAAGCGCTCTGCCAATAGACGGCTACCAACCCAATCACGAATATCTTGGACCGACAAAATATCGCCAGAATCTGTGAACACTTGTCCAGACAAAGTGACTCCCTGACACGTCACATCAACACGCTCACCGAGCACGCGCGGCTGGATTGATGATGGAACAAACAACGCTACCTCTGCGCGTGCGGTATTTCCAAGACCGCGATGGGAGGTCACAACACCTAAGGCTGTTTCTGTATCTGCCACCCTGACAGCCCACAAACTGATCGCCCAAATGACGATTAGGAGCGTAACAAAAGGCCACAACCACCACATACGACGAGGCAATCCCAAGCTATCTGTCGCCGATTGACGCAATTCTTCAGCCACTTAAATCCCTCATAAAGTGGTCTCCAACTGACTCACAACATACCGGAATTTCAATCGAGCCGCTTCCCCATCAGCTAGCCCTCGAGCATCCGGTTGTGCAAGTCTGGTCTCAGCAGACATTGCAACAGCAATTGCGACGCTCCAGGTCGTTTTGTGAGCCCGTGTCAACGGAAGCTCGAGCGCCCACACTGGGGTATTCACGCTCCAAAGCGCCCCTTGATCGACTTCTAAGTACCACTCAGAGATTCCAAGTAATGCACCACTTCCACGCACATGACTTCGGCATTCAAGTTGCCCATCGAGGATCAATGTTGGCTTTGGGAAATATACGTCAATTCCTGGGTCCAAGTAGACGCCTTGACCGTGGTCCACAATCCATTTCAAATCTTGATTTTCAAGATGTGCAATCCAAGGATTCATCGGGTCACCATCGATCGAAAAGAGAATGGATCAACATTTGTAAGTTCACCCATTCTCTACGTCTTCTTATGCCTGCGGACGCATTGCTGGGAAGAGAATCACATCACGAATTGAATGTTGCTCAGCCAAGAACATCACTAACCGATCAATGCCAATACCTTCACCGGCAGTGGGTGGTAATCCATATTCTAGCGCCCTGACGTAATCATCATCATAGAACATCGCTTCATCATCGCCGTCCGCTTTTTGTGCGACTTGCTCACGGAAACGTTGTGCTTGATCTTCAGCATCATTGAGCTCACTAAATCCATTGGCAAGTTCGCGTCCACCAATGAAAAACTCAAATCGATCGGTAACGAATGGATTGTCATCATTGCGACGCGCAAGTGGACTCACTTCAGCTGGATACTCTGTAATGAATGTTGGGTGCATCAATCGTTCTTCAGCAACCGCTTCGAAGATCTCAATTTGCACTTTGCCAAGACCCCACGAGGATTCAATTTTTAGACCTAATGACTTAGCGAGAGTGGTTGCTTGAGAAAGATCATCCAACATGGCGTCTGTCGCTTGATCGCAATACTTCAAGATCGCTTCTTTGACAGTCAGCGTATGGAACGGCTCGTTTAAATCGACCTGCGAACCATCTTCGAGCGTAAACACCGTTTTGCCACACACGTTCTGTGCAACCTCACGAAGCAGTACCTCGGTTGTTGCGATCAAATCCCGGTAGTCCGCATAGGCCCAATAGAATTCGAGCATCGTGAATTCTGGATTGTGACGCGTGGACAACCCTTCATTACGGAAATTACGGTTAATCTCGAAAACGCGTTCAAAGCCACCCACAACCAAACGCTTCAAAAACAACTCAGGCGCAATTCGCAGATACATGTCGATATCGAGCGCGTTGTGATGTGTGACAAACGGGCGTGCAGTCGCTCCACCTGGAATCACCTGCAGCATTGGCGTTTCGACTTCCAAGAAATCTCGCGATTCAAAGAAATGACGGATCGCAGCAATCACTTTCGAACGCATGGTAAACACTTTACGCGTCTCATCGTTTGTCATGAGATCCACGTATCGCTGACGATAACGTAGCTCGGTATCAGTCAGTCCTTTATGCTTATCTGGAAGCGGACGTAATGATTTTGTCAGCAACCGAATTTCAGTGAGATGAATTGATAATTCACCGGTATTGGTTTTAAACAACGTACCCCGGCCACCGACAATATCGCCTAAATCCCAGGTTTTAAAATCGTCATAGACGCCTTCTGGGAGATCAGCTTTTCGTGCATACAGCTGAATCCGACCACTCACATCTTGAATCGTTAAGAAGCTCGCTTTGCCCATAATTCGACGCAACATGATGCGACCACAGACGGCAACTTCGATCCCTTTCTCAGCCAATGCCTCTTTTTCATCTGATCCATGCGCTTGTGCCAGATCCAGTGCTAAATGGCTTCTCCGAAAATCATTGGGAAACGTTGGACCATTAGCATCGCGAATCAGGGATAGTTTTTTCTGTCTCTCAGCAATGAGTTGATTTTCATCGACTTCGATTTCTGGAGTATTGTGATCAGTCATTACAGTCCCTGCTTCAAACTTGCTTCAATAAATGGATCCAAGGCGCCATCCAACACAGATTGCGTATTGGACGTCTCAACGCCAGTTCTTAAATCTTTGATTCGACTTGAATCCAACACATAGGAACGAATCTGGCTTCCCCAACCGATATCTGCTTTCGAGTCTTCAAGTGCTTGCGCCTCTGCACGACGCGCATCCATCTCACGTTCGTACAACTTAGCGCGGAGCTGTTTCATGGCAAAGTCTTTGTTCTGGTGTTGTGAGCGCTGACTTTGACACTGCACAACAACACCACTCGGTTCGTGAGTGATTCGGACCGCCGAATCTGTTCGGTTAACGTGCTGACCGCCGGCTCCTGAGGCTCGATAGGTATCAATACGGAGATCGGATGGATCGATTTCAATCTCGACATTGTCATCAATCTCAGGAGAGACAAATATCGAGGAGAACGATGTATGACGTCTTGCCCCTGAATCAAACGGACTCTTACGAACTAATCGGTGAACACCTGTCTCTGTTCGCAACCACCCATAGGCATATTCACCTTGAACATGGATCGTGGCACTTTTAATTCCTGCAACTTCACCCTCTGAGACTTCAACGACCTCAACCTTGAAGCCCTTTTTCTCAGACCAACGCAAATACATCCGAAGTAACATATTGGCCCAATCTTGCGCCTCAGTTCCGCCAGAACCTGCCTGAATATCGAGATAGCAATTGTTCCCATCAGCTTCGCCAGAGAACATCCGACGAAACTCAAGGCCAGCCACAAGTGTTTCTAAACGTTCAAGCTCTTCATCCACTTCAGCGAGACCGTCTTCATCGCCCTCTTCGAGCAACATTTCAGTCAACTCTTTCTGATCAGAGAGGCTTTGATCTAGCTCATCAATTGTTTCAACAACAGCTTCTAAGCTTGCACGCTCGCGCCCGAGTGCTTGCGCTTTCGATGGATCGTTCCAGACGTTTGGGTCTTCGAGCTCTAAATTGACTTCGTCGAGTCGCTCACGTTTGGCAGTGTAGTCAAAGATACCCCCTCAGCACGTCAGTACGCGCTTTGAGGTCTGCCATCATTGCATTACGGGCATTTATTTCCATGAATGGTCTCAGTGAAATTTGAAAGCCCGAGATTCTACAGAATCTCGGGCGTCTCGTCAGGCTGTTTGCGAAAGAGGTGTTGTCATTTCTTCCGTGGTATCACCGATTGGTGAGGCAGGTTTGAATCGATTCATCAAAACAGCCATCAATGGCGGGATGAAAAACAGAGCCAAAACCGTCGATAGAAGCAGACCACCAAACACCACGATGCCAATTCCCCGGTATAGCTCAGAGCCCGCACCTGGGAAAATGATAAGTGGTAAAAGTCCGAATAAGCTCGTCAGTGTCGACATAAAAATGGGCCGAATCCGATTACTCGTTGCTTCCAGAATCGCATCAGCTGATTCCATTCCATCGTGTTGAATATGCCAAAGCGTCTGCTCAACCATGAGGATCGCATTGTTCACAACAACACCAGTCAGGATGATAAAGCCAAGCATGGTCAACATATCGAGCGGTTGATCCATAAACAGATTCAAGAGTGCGAGACCAAGAATCCCACCAGTTGCCGCAATCGGCACTGTCACCAAAATGATCAGTGGCAACGCAAAACTCTTTAAAAGAACCACCAGCAACAAATAAATGACTGCAATCGCTAGGACCACATTGGTTTGCATTGCGTTCCAAGCTTTCGATAATTCATCAGCTGCACCCGATAATTCAAGTCGAACCCCATTTTTCGATGCGATATTGAATGGATCAACAACTTTTTCATTGATCTGGGCAATAGCTGTCTCAAGAGGGATCGATTCATGCAACCGTAATTCAATCGTCACGACCCGTCGCCCTGCTTTTCGCAACAATTGATTGGGTGCTGACTCAATCGAAACTTCAGCAACCTGCCCGATCTTCACCAATGAACCATCTCGCGCAATCACAGGAATATCTGCGATATCCTCGATCTTCGCGGTCTCTCGCGTTTGCGTGGTGAGAACCAGTTCAACCAACTCCCCGCCCAATGGAATCTCCCGCACCAGAATTCCGTCGTTGTAGACATCAAGAGCCTGCGCAAAATCGCGTGCTGATACACCTGCACGTGCCAGTGCATCTGGATTCGGTCTGACAACAAGCTCAGGACTCACCGCGTTTTCCGATGGCCGAACCCGGATCTGATGACCATCTTTTCGAGGGAATAATTCGCCAACTTGTCGCCTAATATCACGAAACGCCGGTTCAACCGCTTCATAATCTGGACCAAGCACATCGATTAAGATTCCGCGTGACCCTCCAACTGAGCGCCCAAAGAGTGATGCCTGAGTCACAAATGCGCGTGCGCCCGGTGCTTTAGCAACTGGTTCAGATAGCACGGGAATGAGTTCACGAATACGGCCAGCATCTTCAGTCGCTGCACCAGCAAAGGCGCCACCGTTATAGGCAACGAAAAAGAACCGGTCGATGTGCGGGAGTTT
>RGHP01000011.1 GCA_010024125.1 Gammaproteobacteria bacterium
CGAACCGTTAGCTATATTTCCACCAAGCGTGCCGCTGCAACGAACTTGCGGTCCGCCGAACCTTTGAAACCACTCGCGAAGCTCTGGATATTCTGGGATCAAACTTTCTCCAAAATCTTCTATGGACACTGCGGCACCGACCTCGATTACATCTGGACCGGTGCTCACAGACGCTAGCTCGACACAAAACTTGGTGAGAATGATGTGCGCTGGCCTGTCCAGTCTCTTGGTTACCCACAATCCAAAATCAGTAGCGCCAGCCACCAACGTTGCAGACGGAAAATCGTTCCTAAGAACCAAAAGCTGTTGGAGTGTTTCTGGGGCATCGATTCTGGACTCCCCTGAAACGATCGAGAATCCACCCGTCGACAGTTCTCTGAGGGCCTTCTCAGCTCTCTGCATTTCTATAGCAAAGGCTTCATCGATGGGGAGACTCTGGGCCCGTCGGGCGGCCTCAATCAAACCACCGTAACCGGTACACCTGCAAAGGTTCCCAGCCAGAGCCTCTTCCGGCGTCTGATCTTGCTGACTAATCTGGGCATAGAAGATAGCCATCACAAAACCAGGCGTACAAAATCCACACTGCGATACATTCAAGGAAACCAACTGGCTTTGAACCGAGGCCAATGACCCGTAACTACTGAGTGTCTCGACCGAAATTAACCAAGCGCCGTCAAGATAAGCCAGCGGGTAAATACACGTATTAATCAACCGAAACTGTAAAATGCCAGACTCATTGAGATATCCGACGATGCAAGTACAGGCCCCGCAGTCACCCTCGTTACAACCTTCCTTCGTGCCAGTCGACATCGCCTCTGAACGCAACCATCGCATGACCATATCAGTCGTGCGCACATTCGCCAGTGTTCTCATCTGACCATCGAAATAGAATCTAATATGACCGCGTGGATCTTGTTGCTTCTCCATAAACCAAACCCGCTCGACCCATGACATAAATAATCTAGCGCGACAAACATCACCGAGGTCGTTTAATCTAAACTCGTTACTTTAGGTTAACCGTTTTAGATCACCCGAGCATCTGCAATAAGAACGTGGCAAGAACATTTAAGGAACTCCCGCTAAGCGAACCATTGCTATCCATAGACAATTTAAATCTTGGGTATCAGGGGCAGCAACCACTCGCCACCATTTCATGGATAATTCAACGAGGCCAGAAAATTGTGCTTCTCGGAAAATCTGGGTCCGGGAAGTCGACATTATTAGATACGCTTGTCAGAGGTTCACCAGTTATCCTTTGCCGAACTCAACGCGTCGCATACCTATCCCAGCAGCCCGCCCTTCTTCCCTGGCTGAGCGTTCTCGATAATGTTTTGCTTGGCTTTAAGTTACGAGGAGAAAAAATACTCACCGAACACCGGGAGCGCGCGCGTCAACTGCTACACGATGTCGAGCTCCCCTATTTTGAGGATCAGAAAGTCCACCAGCTCAGTGGCGGCGAAAGATCGCGCGTCTCAATCGCGCGTGCGCTAATCGAAGACGCAGACCTTGTGTTACTGGATGAGCCATTTGCTGCGCTCGACCGATCAACAAAAATTCAGATGTCAATGCTGTGTAAGCAGTTACTTGCTGACAAAACAGTGATCCTAGTGACACACGACCCCCGAGACGCTCAGGACTGGTTTAACGAAGCAATGGTTCTGACCCCGAGTGGACTCAAAGGGCCTTTCGATTTAGATCATTTCAAGAATGATCAAACTTTAATTCAGGCTCTGGATGGTGACTTATGAGCCGAACCCTAGCCATCCTGGCCCCAGTGACTCTCTTAATTGCTGTTTGGTGGTCAGTGGTGATCATTTTCGATATTCCGCACTTTATACTTCCTGCACCTGATCGAGTCGCGGGTGTATTATTCGACAGGCTCGGTCTGATCAGCGCTCATGCCACCACAACGGCCCTCGAGATTATTTGTGGCCTGTTGTTGGGATCTCTTCTCGGATTCGTTGTCGCCTGCCTGATCGGAGATTCTAAACGCCTCCAATCAATCACCATGCCCGCTTTAGTCATCAGCCAAGCTCTCCCGGTGTTCGCGATCGCTCCGATTTTAATGCTGTGGCTGGGCTACGGGTTCGCCTCTAAACTTGCCATGACAACCTTGATCGTGTTCTTCCCCGTAACGGCCAGCACGTTGTCTGGATTCAGGGCTCTGCCGTCGTCCTGGGAGACCACGTTCCAAACACTTCGGCCTAGACGATCGAGATTGTTTTTCCTTGTCCGTCTTCCACTGGCTGTCCCCTATGCCCTCACAGGTATCCGTGTCGCAGCATCGGTTGCACCCATAGGCGCCATCGTCGGGGAATGGGTCGGATCGTCGAGTGGGCTAGGCTATTTGATGTTGCACGCTAATGGACGCGGGCAAACCGACCTAATGTTTGCCGCCCTTGTCGTGCTTTGCGCAATGGCGCTAATAATCTGGAGTATCACGAACCGGATATCTCACCGGTTCGATCAAAAATATAGAGGCACCGGGTAGAGTGCCTCGCGTGTATTAGGGCAAAGAACCCTCGATACCCTCGACGTAGAAGTTCATCCCGAGCAAAGTACCGTCATCAGCAGTTTCACCCGCCTTCAACCAGGGCGTACCATCCTGCTTATTCACTGGCCCCGTGAACGCGTGAAGCCGACCCTCGGTGATCGCCTTCCGAGCCTCATCAGCCATTTTCTTCACCTCTGCTGGTACAGCTTTTCCATATGGCGCCAGCGCAACCATCCCTGTATCAAAGCCGCCCCAGGTGTCGGTTGATGCCCACGAGCCGTTGATCACATCACCGACACGACGCACATAGTAAGGGGCCCAATCATCAATGATTGCGGTTAGTTGCGCGTTTGGACCATAAGCAGCTTGGTCAGATGCCTGACCGAAAGCATAGATCCCTCGTTCCTCTGCGATCTTCATCGGAGCGGCGGAGTCAGTGTGCTGCATCAGTATATCGGCGCCTTGATCGATAAGCGCCTTGGCAGCGTCCGCCTCTTTACCTGGATCAAACCATGTTGACACCCAGATCACCTTAAACTTCACTGCCGGGTTTACGCTCTTGGCCGCGAGATATGCAGCGTTAATGCCTCTCACAACCTCAGGAATTGGGAACGACGCGATGTAGCCGATGGTATTGGTCTTGGTCATTTTACCAGCAATTAAACCGAGGACGTGACGGCCCTCGTAGAAACGAGACGAGTAGGTCGCCACGTTGTCCGCGCGCTTGTAACCGGTCGCATGCTCAAACTTAACATTCGGGAACTGTTTTGCGACCTTCAGGGTCGGATTCATGTATCCAAACGAGGTGGTAAAAACCACATTTGCGCCATCGGCCGCCATTTGCGCAATGACACGCTCGGCGTCTGGACCTTCAGAGACACTCTCCACGAAGACTGTCTCGACCTTATCACCATACTTCTTTTCAACTGCCAAGCGCCCTTGGTCATGCTCGTAAGTCCATCCCGCGTCTGCAACAGGACCGACGTAGACAAAACCAACCTTGGTTTTATCTGCCACGGCTGGAAGCGCTATTAATGCCGTCAAACATAATCCAACAAATCGGCAAATAATTTTATTTATATTCATCTCGAAACCCTCATTTCGACTCTTTAAATGTGATACCCAACGAACCGGGGGCCGAATTCTCCCCTTTGACGCGGCTGGCAATAATCACCAAAGCGCATATCGTTACCAGGTAAGGTAGCATCGAAAGCCACTGAGCGGCTATAGATATCCCTAAAGCCTGGCCATGCAATTGAACGATGGAAACACCCCCAAACAGGTACGCGCCCGCGATCACTCGGAAGGGTCGCCAGGAAGCAAAAACGACCAGTGCGAGAGCTATCCAGCCTCTCCCCGCTGTCATCCCCTCTACAAATAGGGGGGTCTGGACCAGCGTCAGATATGCCCCACCAATACCCGCCAGAGCCCCACCGGTCAGTATCGCCAAGAACCGAATACCGATAACCGAGAAGCCCAGGGAGTGAGCCGAAGAATGGTTCTCACCGACAGCCCGAAGAATTAAACCGGCACGAGACTTGGTCAAAAACCACCACATCGTCCCTGCCATAACGATTGATAAATAAACAAGGGGATCGTGAGAAAAGAAGGCACGGCCAATGACTGGTATGTGATTTAAGCCCGGGATTATCCATTCAGCTACCTGCGGAGCCGCCTGCCCAACATATTGTGAGCCAGCAAGGGCGCTCAGGCCTAACCCAAACAACGTTAATGCCAACCCTGTTGCTACGGGGTTGGCGTAAAGTCTGAGGACAAGCAACGCAAAAATTGATGCCAACGCTGACCCAGCAAACGCCGCCACAAAAACAGATACGATCAACGGGTAACCGGCCAGCGCAGACGCAAACCCCGCCAGTGCCCCGACAATCATGAGTCCCTCGATACCCAGATTCAGAACACCCGCCCGTTCTTGAATCAAGGCACCTAAGCCCGCGAATACCAGCGGCGTAGAGGCAATAACAATGGCGTGTATGATCGATGTAAATAACCCGTATTCCATCTCAGACAACCCGCCCTAACCGAATCCGGTAATTCACGAGAAGCGAGGTTCCCAATAAGAAAAATAACAGTAACCCCTGAAACACTTGAGTAGTTGCCGCAGGAACACCTAAAGACAACTGGGCAGCCTCACCAGCCAGGTAGGATAAGGCGACCAAAAGACCCGCTGGAATCACAGCCAAGGGGTGTAGGCGGGCGAGGAACGCAACAATAATTGCGGTAAACCCGTACGAAGGGGAAATATTTGGAACCAACTGACCGATGTTTCCAGTAACTTCCACGACGCCAGCAAAACCACTCACAGCACCACCTATCAGAAGAGCCATCCAAACCGTTCGATCGCGACTATATCCCGCGAACCTTGCGGCACTGGTCGACAACCCAGTAACTCGCATTTCAAATCCGAGATGCCAATACTTGACGACCCAGGTCCCGAGTACCGCAAATAAAATCGCAAATATGAACCCGATATGCCCGCGACCAGCCGAGAATAACTTAGGAAGAGTCGCTGCATCATGGAACAGGCGACTCTCTGGAAAATTGAATCCCTCTGGATCACGCAGTGGCCCATGCACCATAACGCTCAATAATAAGATCGCGACGTAGGTCAACATCAGTGATACCAAGATTTCATTGGCGTTAAATCGAACCTTCAAAAACGCAGGGATCGCACCCCAGACGAGCCCACCTAACGTGCCACCCAACAGGACCAAGGGCATGACCCAGAATCCATCAATACCCCAAAACGCAAGTGCAACAGCACCTCCGCAGAGGCCACCCATGACCAGTTGCCCCTCTGCGCCGATGTTCCAAACCCCTGCCCGGAAACCTAACGCAAGCGCCACGCCAATCGTGATCAATGGAGTGGCTTTCGCAAGTAACTCACTGACGCCATATACCGAGGTCAACGGACGAATAAAAATGCGATGCAAGCTGGAAACTGGATCCAATCCAAGCGAAGCAAGAAGAGCAGATGCGGTTGCAACAGTCAGTAACAAAGCAATCAAGACAGCGATCCACTCATGATACCAACGCGTCACTGCGCGCGCTTCGACGAAGATCATGAATCAATCTCCTGACCCAGCATAAGTGCACCCAAATGCTCTGGTGTCATTTCATCAGTCGGGAAGGTTCGACTCAACTTGCCATGACAAATTGCGCAAATACGATCTGTCACAGACAAAAGCTCATCGATATCTTGGCTAATCAGAATGACAGATGCACCTTCGTCAGCCATTTTCATGATCATTTGATGGATAAACAGCTGCGCTTTAGCGTCGACCCCCCAAGTCGGATTAGAGACGATAAACACCTTCGGTTGGCCCAACAATTCGCGTCCGATCAGAAATTTTTGAAGATTACCGCCCGAAAGACTCGATGCTTTTGCATTCACTGACTGCGTTCGTACATCAAACGTCGAGATCACTTCATCAGCAAATGCTTTCGCTGACGTACCGCTGATCAAATGTTCATTTTTCAAAATGCCGCGGGTATGACGGGCTGTCAAAATGACGTTTTCCCACAAGGTAAGCTCCGGAATAGCCGCATGACCCAACCGATTTTCTGGCGCACCCAAAAGGCCTCGCAAACGACGCTGTTCGACACCTAAGTGGGCAATTGGTTCGCCATCAAGCACCATACTGTCAGGATTTGGCAGGGTTAGCTCACCGGATAACACGTCAAATAACGTGTCTTGTCCGTTACCAGAGACTCCAGAGATTCCAAGGATTGATCCAGGCGCAACGGAAAGATATACATCGTTGAGAACGACATTACGCGTCGATTCTGGATACACATCCCCCACTCGAACAGTCAGTCGCGCTTTTTGCTTTTCGGCATTCGATGCTTTCGAACGCTTTGTCTCATTCAATCGCTCACCGATCATTTTCTCGCCTAGCGAACGCGTACTTTCCTGACGTGGGTCCACGACATCGACAACCTGACCTGCTCGCATCAAAGTCGCACGATCACAGAGTGCACGAACTTCATCGAGTTTATGGGAGATATAAATAATTGAACGCCCTTCGTCGGAGAGACGATCCAAGGTTGTGAAGAGTTGTTCTGTTTCCTGCGGTGTGAGCACTGAAGTCGGTTCATCGAGAATCAGTAATCGAGGGTCTTGCATCAATACACGGATAATCTCAACGCGTTGCCGCTCACCCGCACCTAAGTCGTGCACGCGACGGTTCAGCTCAACATGCAATCGATACCGCTCGCAGACCTCTGCGATCTCAGCAGCAAGTGTTTCGTCAGGAAAACGGCCCTCAAGCCCTAGCGCAATATTCTCCAATACAGTTAAAGCATCGAACACAGCAAAATGCTGAAATACCATACCGACACCGGAATGCTTCGCATCGCTCGGACTGTCAGGAGAATACGGATTTGTGAGAAGTTCCATCGACCCAGAATCAGGCTTCAGGATCCCATAGATCATTTTGACAAGAGTCGACTTACCCGCACCATTTTCACCGAGAAGTGCGTGGATTTCGCCCGCGTCGACAGACAATGTAACATCACGGTTCGCAGCAAAATCGCCGAAATACTTGCTGAGCCCGCGCACGCCAAGACATTGCTTCGAAGAAGCTGACAAACGTTCCGCGATCGCTACCGACTCAGTCAAATTCAAGACTCACTTTGAGGTAAACGCGAAGAATACATCATTCTTCGGGGTAAACCCACGGATTAACGAGCGTTTGACTGGAAGAAGAAGTATTCAGAGCTAATGTGTCCATGCAAGGTTACAAGCCCTTGCTGAATCCAATCCATGTTTTGGGTCAATAGGTCAGGAGTTAATCGCTCAAGATCCAGATTATTCAAGCCATCAACGATGCCATCGATTAAATCAGATGAGACCCGCTGATGCGGAAGGTCACGTAACAAGCGACTGACTCTTTCGAGAGCTGAGGCCATCGATTGAGGAAAGTGCTGATCACGCAACACAAAGTCCAGGACGTCACTACCACGCATCCGGTTCCGGGCACTGTGCCGATACAACTCGACGCCACCCAAGGCCGACAATAGGTTCTGCCAGCCGATCGCCTCGTAACTACTCCAGCGCGTCGATGCACCTGGCACCATTTGAGTAACCCGCGGATCAACCAAACGAGACACCATATCTGCATGCTCTAAGCGATCACCGAGACGTAAAAATAGCCAGCTCAAATCACGCGCCTGGCTCGCCATCAAACAGCCATGCCACAAGCGACAACTCGAAATCACCTGCTTCAGAAGACGAATCCGTGACGAGCGGTCAAAACTGGCAAACGATTGACGCTCGATCAAACCATGCAATTCATTCAGTGCAACCCAAGCATCCTTGGGGATCAAATCACGCGTGACCCGCGCATTTTCTCGAGCGGCGGCGATCGACGCTCTGATGGATCCGGAATGATCAAGGCCAAGAACTAACTGCTCCATCACCTCAACTTCAGTGATACCTGGGTCTGAGTCACCGGATCCAAACACCTGCATCAGGGATTCCCAGTCGTATGGCACACCATCAGGCAAGTCCAAAATCGTATCTGAGGCAGCAATCGCGAGACGCGCTGTCGCCTCCGCTCGCTCGACATAGCGAGAGAGCCAGTAGAGATGTTCAGCGACGCGAGCGAGCATTAAACATGACCCTCATCCGCAACAACCCAAAAATCCTTCGAACCACCGCCTTGCGATGAATTGACAACTAACGATCCTTCGCGAAGCGCAACACGGCAAAGACCGCCAGTTGAGCACCACTGATCAGAGCTCTGAAGTACGAAGGGGCGTAAATCGACATGGCGTGGCGCCAAATCCCCATCATCAGTCACTGTTAATGTCGTTGAGATAGCGAGCGTCGGTTGCGCAATCCAAACCCGAGGATTTTCCAGAATTTCTGCTCGCCGAGCGACAATCTCTTCATCAGTGGCATGGGGTCCAACCAAGATCCCATAACCGCCTGATGCATCCGCTGGCTTGACGACAAGTTCATCTAAATGATCTAGCACATACGCTTGCTGCTCAGGATCCGAACACACATAGGTCGGGACATTATCGAGCAGTGGTTCCTCATTCAAATAATACTTAATAATTTCAGGGACATATGCATAGAGCACCTTATCATCTGCGACACCACTGCCTGGCGCATTCGCAATCGAGACCTTTCCAGCTCGCCATGCCCGCATCAAACCTGGGACACCAAGAACAGAATCTGGATTCAACGCCTCAGGATCTAAAAACGTGTCATCAATGCGGCGGTAAATCACATCGACTCGACTCACGCCTTCAACTGCCTTCATATAAACGCAGTCATCTGAGTCAACAAATAAGTCCGAGCCCTGCACGAGCTCTGCACCGATCTGTTGCGCCAAATAGCTGTGTTCAAAATAAGCCGAGTTATAAATACCTGGAGTCAATACAACGATCACAGGATGATCCACCGGTCTCGGTGACAATGCGTTGAGCATGTCGAGAAGATCTGATGCATATTGACTGACAGGAAGGATTTGATGATGTCTAAATAGCTCAGGATAGACTTGCTTCATCACTGAGCGGTTTTCTAGCATGTAGGACACACCGCTTGGAACGCGCAAATTATCTTCAAGAACGAACAACTGCCCTGTGTGATCTCGAACCAGATCTGAACCACAAATGTGTGCCCACGTATCGAAGAGCGGACGAATGCCCTTCGCTAATTCGATGTAGTGCGGACTTTCTGTGACAAGCGCTGAAGGAACAATCCCATCTTTGATGATCGCTTGCTCGTTATAGACATCATTTAAAAACAGATTCAAGGCTTTTAATCGCTGCTTCAACCCTTTTTCCGTGTGGTGCCATTCTGAAGCACGCATCACCCGTGGCACGAGATCTAATGGCCAAGAACGGTCAATGTTCATTGAGTCTGAATACACTAGAAATGAAATGCCCTGACTCTTAATGGCAGCTTCAAGTGCGGTTCGTTTTTCGGATAAAATTTCGGGCGAGAGGTCTTTTAAAAAGTTCAGTAAACTATCGGCACCGGGGCGCGCTTGCCCATCTGCTTTGATAAGCTCGTCGAAAAATTGTCCGGCCGCAATTTCTGGGGTGACTTGGATCACAGTCCATTTGTCCAAATATTGAATCTAGGTGTAGTGTCCGGCTTCATTTGGATCGACGCAAGAGAAAGAGGAATCAATGTTAGCAATTTTATCACCAGCCAAATCCCTAAATACGGACTTGAGTGTGGATCGCTCCAACATCTCTACCCCGCAATTCCTTGAGCAAGCTGCCGAACTTGCTGAAATGATGCGTGGGTTCAGTCCCTCTGATTTAGCGAGCCTGATGAAACTATCTGACAAGCTCTCAGCACTCAACGCAGCCCGGTTCGAGGAATGGTCCATCGATCATCAAGCCGACGATTTACTACCTGCTATCTATGCCTTTAATGGTGACGTCTATCAGGGACTTGATGTGCAAACGTTAAGCTCAGACGCATTGAATCGCCTCTCAAATCACGTGCGCATTTTATCTGGGCTTTACGGATTACTCAGACCTTTTGATGCCATGCGACCCTATCGCCTTGAAATGGGAACAAAACTCAAATGGCAAGCCATCGCGTCACTACCAGACTTCTGGAAATCTCGAGTGACAGACGCGCTCAACGTGGAATTGAAAGGCCGGCCACTCGTTAATTTGGCCAGCAATGAATACTCAGCAGCCGTGGATCTGAAATCAATCGAAGGTCCTGTCATTTCACCGGTCTTTAAAGACCTAAAAAATGGCGAATATAAAATCATCAGTTTCTATGCAAAACGTGCTCGAGGCCTCATGGCTCGATATATGGTTGAGTCAGATACACAAACAGCCAACGACTTATTGGGTTTTGACTACGATGGTTATGCGTTCTCGGAGGCGCACTCAAAACCGAATACACCATGCTTTATTCGTGATCCGGAATCACGTTGAGCACACATTCTCCGGACTCGGTGATCGCACCATGGCTCGAGTCCGTCCAACCGCAAACGCTGTGGGTGATCGGCGAGACAACGCCACCTGTTGTCACGGATTATCAAATCCACAGCCATAACTCAGTGGTAACACTTAAGCCTCAGGAGATCGGCGCAAATGGTCAAATGCCAAGCGCTGCACTCATCGCCCACCCTCTGAAGACGCTCGATGACCTGCTGCTCGCCGGGCAACTGAGAAATCTTTTGATTTCAGACATCCTTTGTTTCGTCAACCGATCGATTCCGGCCGATTCTCTCTATGCATTGGCATTTAAACGAGGCGACGAATGTCAGGAAAAACAAAATGCTCTCTTGAGTTTTCACTATTCACTCGCCACCTATAACCACACACGTTCGTGGAACAATCCGAAGTTCTGGGCCAACCCTGAAAACTGGAATAAATATTGGTGGTGACATGCGACTGATTGCAGCCGTTTTAATTTGTATCTCTACGTCTCTACAAGCATCCATTGAAGCACCTGGATTGAGTGATCGCGAGTACCGCTATCTCACACTGCCAAATGCCCTGAAAGTCTTGCTGATTTCAGATCCTACAACAGACAAAGCAGCAGCCTCGATGGACGTGTTTGTCGGCACCAATAATGACCCCAAGGAATTTCCGGGGCTTGCCCACTTTTTAGAACACATGCTGTTCCTCGGTACGGATCAATATCCAGAAGCAGGCGAGTACCAACAGTTCATTTCAGATCAAGCTGGATCGCACAATGCATTCACGGCACCTGAGCATACCAATTACTTTTTCTCACTGAATCCGAAAGCTCTCGAACCTGCCCTTGATCGTTTTAGTCGATTCTTCGTTGCACCAACGCTTGATCCTGCATATGTCGATCGAGAGGTGAATGCGGTCCACTCAGAATACCAATCCAAACTGAGAGATCCCGCTCGTCTAAGTTTCGAAGCCACGAAGCAGGGCTTAAATCCAAACCACCCCTTTTCACAATTCGGAGCCGGGAATCTCAGTACGCTACAAAAGCCCGGTCTACTCGATGCCTTAAAACGTTTTTATGAAAACGAATATTCGGCGAACCGGATGGCACTGGTGGTTTTGGGCGAGGAACCACTCGATAGGCTTGAACAAATAGTCACTGAACGGTTCACCGAAATACCCAACAGAAATCTGCCTTCCAGCATCATCGACATACCACTTTTTGACACTAAACGTCTGCCATTTGTCGTGCAATCAAAGCCCGCAACAGAATCGCGACGCCTCACACTGTTATTTCCTGTTCCTGATACTGATGCCTTCATCGATCGAGCACCTCTGCGATATATCGGGCATCTGCTTGGTCATGAAGGTGAAGGAAGCCTCCTCGCAAATCTCAAAGCTCGCGGTTATGCCAATGGTCTATCAGCTGGCGAAAGCCTTGGTATGACTGAAAGTCGCTCGTTTTCGATCAGTGTGAGTCTGACACCAGAAGGTTTGACACATCGCGACACCATCATCGAAGAAATATTCAGAACAATTCGCCTGATTGAAACAACGGGCATTGATGCGTGGCGGTTTGAAGAGCTAAAAGTCATTTCAGACGCCAACTTCAAATTCGAGGAAGAATCAGACCCGCAAAATGTGGTGACGTATTTGTCGGAAAAACTGCATTCAGTGCCCCCACAAAACTTATTTACTCATGGACGCCTATTAGAGCAATTCAATGATGACCTGATTCAAGATATGCTGAGCTGGCTAACGCCCGAGCAGATGCTAGTTCGCGTTACTGCACCTGAAATCGAGCCGTCAGAAACGACGACCTACTATCCAACACAGATTCATCGTTTCCCACTAGAAAAGAAACGTCTCGATACCTTCAAAAACGCACGGAAAGCAGTGAGTCAAATCGTTCGTTTACCGGATCCTAACCCGTTTATCAAAGCGCCTGGTGAGCCACTACCAAAAACGCGCAAAGCGACAATCGAAACACAGCCACGCGTTTTGTTCCTCTCAGAGGGTGCTATTGGCTATCTGTTAACTGAAAATCGATATTCACAGCCAAAAAGTGATATCTACATCCGACTAAAAACGCCGCTCGCTTCAAACTCACCAGAAGCATCAATTATGAGTGATCTTTTGTCTGATGCGATCAATGAGCACTTAAACAGCATGAGCTATGCAGCAGCCCTCGCAGGAGCAGGGTTTTCTGCCCAGGCAACACAATCGGGAATCACGCTTCAATTCTCTGGATACCATCAATCGCTAATCCCACTTGTGAATCAGGTTCTCGACAGCCTTCCAATTCCACTCATTGATGAATCGACCTGGTCACGCCTTCAACAACTCAAATCGCAGAGTCTGGCTCGGGTCCAAGCAGCGAGACCGTCAAGCCGCTTATTTGATGAAATCACCGCGGAACTCATGCCACTTGCCTATTCACAGACTGAGCTAAACGACGCGTTTGAAAGCATTGATCGACAAACGTTCCATCAATACCAAAAAGCGTTTTTCTCTGGATTCAAGACCGAGATGTTTCTGCACGGCCCTGTATCTCGAGATGAAGGCAAAGCACTGCTGGAATCCTGGATACAGCGATTACCGATCGATAATTCGACACCAGACATCCAAGTGATAACCAACCCATGGTCTGGTGAGTACATTCGCTCCTATCAATATGACCACCCTGACCAAGCGGCAACAGTGTTGTATATCGATACGAACACTGACCCAGGATCTCGCATCCTCAACCAACTCGCTGGGAATTTGATTGAAGCGCCGTTTTACACGCACCTGAGAACGGAAAAGCAGTTGGGATACATTACTTTTGCGACTGCATTTCCGCTTTACAACACACCAATTTTAACCGGTGCCATTCAATCACCGACCGCGAATCCAGACGAATTGGCCACTGCGATTCAGAATGAATTTGAGGGATTCGCAGTAATGGTTGAAGCAATGCCCGATGAACAGTTCGAAAGCCAACGGCTCAGCCTGCTTGATCAGTTATTGAATCCGCCGTCGACGCAGGGTGAGCTTTCTAATGCCATCTGGAGTGCCATCGGTTTACGCCGGCCATTCAGCGATCGCATGGAACAAGTAGCAACACTTGAATCGCTCACCAAGGATCAGTTTGTCGCCTATCTCAAACAGCGGATCCAAAATCCTGTGGTGCTGAAGGCTTATCATTCAAACGGTTAGCGGCTTCTGTAATCGCCTGAGATCGAACAGCAAATCGATCGGTCTCAGGGATCTGCTCGTAGATTCCTGCCGCGTGCATTTCACGGTCGATACGAGGTTGTACACCAACCAGCAACACTAAGTGATTTGCACGAACAGCATCTTCAATCATTTCCATGAGAGTTAGGCCTGCAGACAAGTCCAGATGGTCCACTGATGTGAAATCCACAATCAGCACATCATGATCAGAAAATTGTGAGAAATGACGTGCAATACCTCGCGAGAGACCATAGCTCATGAAGCCGTTGAGCTGATAGATCAACACTCGCCCTTCAAGCGCATCAAGAATCGCTGACTCTTGGTCGGTCAGATCTGAGATCTCGTTTTTCGAGCCCCCAATCTTCATCGTTTGTAAATGCGCCTCACTTAAACGATAGAGTGTCTCAAGATTCGCCACGAATACACCGATCGCAACAGCGGTAATGAGATCCACGAAAACCGTAATTGAAAAAACAACAAGCATTAAAGTACTTGAGAACAGCGGTATGCGAGTGACGCGCTTCAAGAAACTCCAGTCGATGATGTCGAATCCGGTTTTCAACAAAATCCCCGCAAGCACTGCTAACGGAATTGATTCGGCTAGAGGCGCTGCGCCTAGCATCAAGACCGCCAAAACGATCGAATGCAACATCCCGCTTTTAGGAGATCTTCCGCCGAGACGCACATTGACCAGCGTTCGCATTGTCGCCCCAGCTCCAGGAAGACCGCCGATCAAACCAGCGACAAAGTTACCGATACCCTGTCCAACCAATTCCTTGTCAGAGTCGTGCTGGGTGCGCGTCAAGTTATCAGCTACGAGGGACGTTAACAGTGAATCGATCGAACCGAGAGCCGCCAGCAAAAATGCTGAGCCGATCACCGTGGGCAAAAGATCAATCGATAGATGTGGCAAGACCAGATCCGGCAAACCTCTCGGTATTTCTCCGATGCGGGCAACAGCATCGAAGGGGCTACCCAATGAAATACATGCGAACGCGATTAATGCCACGAGAGGTGCTGGCAACACATGGAACCGCTTAGGCCATACGAATAGCAATACAAGCGTGCCAATTCCGAGCATCGCAGCATCCCACTGGGCATTGGACAGAACATTTGGAAGCGTCAATAAGGCGCGTAATGGATTAGCTTCACCACCAACACCCACCAGCGGAGCCAACTGCAGCAAAATAATAATGACCCCAATTCCACTCATAAATCCGGAGACAACCGGAAAAGGAACCATGACTAAATAGCGACCCAGGCGGAGCTTTCCAGCAGCAATCTGCAAAAGTCCTGCAAGTGATACCGTGGTGAAAGCAATCGCGAGGCCTTGGTCAGGATTGATTGCAATTGCGTTGGTGATCACAGCAGCCATCACAACAGTCATAGGACCTGTTGGGCCAGAGACCTGACTCGGTGTACCCCCGAAAAGTGCTGCAAAAAACCCGACTGCGATGGCCCCGTAGAGACCTGCGGCTGCACCAGCACCTGATGCGACACCGAAAGCCAAAGCCAAAGGGAGCGCGACGACAGCCGCCGTTAGACCACCGAAGAAATCGCCGCGATTTATCATTTTACCCCCTTACGGGACTACACAGGCGGTTGATTGTCCAACCAATTCACGAATTGTTGCAATTGTTCTATTTGATGAGGCTCTAAATCTGTTCGCTGACTGATTTCAAGTAATTCATCCTGAATCCGGCTTGCCTGTGTCTTCGTGTGATGAATACCCATTAACTTTTCTCGGCGAACTTTTTGCCACTGTTTCCATTCACCTTGCGTCAATGACTGAGGGAAATTTCGGGCGCGATACCGAAAGAGCAGTTCGCCATATCGAGGATCATCAAACGATTGTGTCCATTGACCCAATGCTTCAGGGTCCATCAAGGGTAAGCTCGCTAGCAAGTCTTTGTCGTGCGTGGACAAAAAGCTACCCGTGTATAAGGCGAAATCAACGTCTGCGGATGTTACCTGCTCTGGTTCTGCGAAAACTTGCACCGCCAATTGATACAACTGCTTAAATGCGTGTGACTCTTGGATGTGATGCCATACATCGAGATGCTGATTCTGCCGAACTTCATCGCGTCCAAATGCGCCTAACCGGGCTTTCACGCCAGAATCAAGTGTCCCGCGGCGAAACAACATCGGTTGTGCATTGATCCGAACCGTTTGCAGGCCTAATTCACGGACCTGCTTTCTCAGTTCAGTTCGGTCGGAGATGTTTGATTCGACTAACTGTATCAATCCAGTCATGACCTCTTGAGGGTCATGATTCAAGTCGAAGGCGACATAGTCATTCGATCGTTCCGACAAACGGAATGGAATCCACAGATCACGCACAAATCCTTGATCCCATCCAGCAAAAGGGGTGATTTCCAGAAGACCTTCACTACGGCCATCTGCACGAATCTGATCAGTAACAAAGTGTTTATCGATCCGCTTCAGACATGATGCAAATAAATCAGGATCATGTAATGCCAGCTGTTTCGCTAAACGGGCAGTGACGGCAACATCAGCGGACGCGTCATGGGCTCGCTTAAGTCCCTGATCGAGCTGATTGAGAGGCCCAATTCGATCCAGCTTAAATCGCGGCCGACCATCATGATCTTCAGGCCAACGGATCGCATCCGGTTCGAGCACAAAATACGTCAAGACAACAGGATATAAATCGAACCGTCCACGCCCATCAGCATACTGCCATGCGTAAGGATCGCGTAAACATCGGTAAAAAATGTGTTGTGTGAATTTGTCGTCAAAACCGCGTGAATTGTAACCCGCAACCAAGGTTCTTGGAGCAATCAGTTGCTCTAAGTGGTTTGCGAGCTCGGCCTCAGAAATTCCTTCGCGCTGATGTATTTCAGGCAAAATTTGATGCACCAGCATCGCACCCGGAGACGGCAAAACATCATCAGGTAAGCGGACTAACAGAGAGTCAGCATCAGCAACGGGCTCCATACCAGGGTCGGTTACCTGCCAACCAAGCTGGATCGGACGATCTGCTGCCGCGTCTCGTCCTGAGGTTTCGTAGTCGTACCAAAGAATCTGCAAGTTAATTCTCAGGCAGCGTGACGTTCAGCTCTAATACTGACGCATCACCCGCTCGATCCAATCGAATTGACACATGGTCGTCTCGAACTGCGACATACTTTTTAACGACTGCCAAAATGTCACGTTGAAGCTCCGGCAAAAAATCGGGGCCGTGACGATTCTGGCGTTCATGCGAAATCAAAATCTGCAACCGCTCTTTAGCAGCAGCCGCAGATGATTTCTTTTTCCCAGAAAACAGTCCAAACAAAGCCATTAGTCACCTCCACCCAAAATTCGGCTGAATAAGCCTTGTTTCTTTGGAGTCACGAAACGCATCGGCCGGTCTTCGCCCAAGAAGCGCGCAACCGCATCTCCGTACGCGAGACCTGCGTCAGCATCATCATCCAAAATAACAGGAACACCGGTATTGGATGCTTTCAGTACCGCTTTAGATTCTGGGATGACGCCAATGAGTTTGACCGCCAAAATGTCGCACACATCTTCTTTTGATAACATCTCTCCGTTTTCCACACGTACAGGATCATAACGGGTGATCAGGAGATGTTCATGAACCTTGCCACCCTCTTTGGCACGCTTGGACTTCGACTGCAAAATACCAAGAATCCGGTCAGAGTCTCGAACAGATGACACTTCTGGATTTGTCACGATCACCGCGTGATCAGCAAAATGCAGTGCCATCGTCGCACCACGTTCGATACCAGCAGGCGAATCACAAACAATGTACTCAAATCCCATCTCAGCCAATTGATCCAACACTTGGCCGACCCCTTCTTCCGTGAGCGCGTCCTTATCCTTCGTTTGACTCGCCGCCAAAATCGACAGATTCTCAAGTCGCTTATCTTGAATCAGCGCCTGATTCAAAGTCGCCTCTCCAGAAATAACGTTCACAAAATCAAACACGACTCGACGCTCAACGCCCATGATCAGATCGAGGTTTCGGAGACCCACATCAAAATCAATGACCACAGTCCGATGTCCTGCCTGAGCAAGACCTGCTGCAATTGCTGCTGACGATGTGGTTTTACCAACCCCACCTTTTCCTGAGGTCACAGTGACAACGGTAGCCAACCTTTCTTCTCCTTTATCCCATCAATCCAAAAGTTAATTTTTGCGAATTCTCATCGAGCCCTACACGCACTCTAGCAGACCAGAGGTTTTCTGGAATCTGATCTGATCCGCAGTAAGTCCCTGCCAAAGAGACCAGTTCAGGCTCGAAGGTTAAACAAAATATTTCA
>RGHP01000101.1 GCA_010024125.1 Gammaproteobacteria bacterium
CCAGCGGGAACGTACGCACCCGCAGAGTCATTAAAACCAATGACAGGAATCCCGAGTTTGCCGGCGGTTTCAAATAGCTGCGCGAGTTTGGAGCCATTGGTGGCATCCATCGAACCTGCGCGAACAGTAAAGTCATGGCCATAGATGGCAACATCACGTCCGCCGACTTTGGCGAGCGCAGTCACGAGGCTTGCGCCATCGAGGTTTGGTCCCCAGTTTTGGAACAGGATCGTTGGTTCCTCATCAACCAATAGGGTGATGCGTTCCCAAACAGTCATTCGGTTTTTTTGATGCTGACGTTCAATTGCAGCAACAGGTGCACCTTTCGGGCGTTGCTGGAGTTCCCAGCCTGCTTTCAGTGCATCTTCATAGATACCCGGTTCACGGGCGATCTCTCCTGGAATCTCAAATCGCTTTTCTTCTGGTGCTTGAAAAGGATTGGTGAGATGGGCGCTTTTGGCGGATCCAACCATGGTTAAAGAGTCCTTATCTTTCTGTACGCTTATTTACTCAATCGGCTATCATGATGCATTGCACATAAGTTGTGCAAAATGACTTTCGTAGAACAACACAAGGCAACAACTTTTGTGATTCGACATTTTGTCTTTTTTTCAGCCCAAGAAGGCCAACTCGAAGTTGTGCTTGAAGGATTAAAAATCCTAGAAAAAATTCCGCACGCGGATCTGGTTGAGGTCCGGTTGAATGAAAAGTTAGATCAACTATCGAATGAAATTGATGTTGTCGTTTACGCTGAATTTTCTTCGGATGATGCGCTCTCAGCATTCAAAGCGCATCCCTTGTATCAAGAATCAATTGAACGCGTGCGACCCAATCGTGAATTACGATTTGTCGCCGACACGCGCCCCTAGGTCACATTACTCAACCGTAATCCACACCGGACAGTGGTCAGAAGGCTTTTCCATCGCGCGAAGCGTGTAGTCGATTCCACAGTCGGTCATCCGCTCCATTAATGGTTTGGAAACTAAAATATGATCGATACGTAAACCGCGCTTCGGATCATCTTCGAAACCACGCGAGCGGTAATCAAACCAGCTGTATTGATCATCGATCTCTGGGTTGACGGTTCGCCAGCTATCAATGAGTCCCCAATCAGTTAGACGCTGGAACCATTCACGTTCCTCGGGAAGAAATAAAGCTTTGCCGGTCCGTAACCATCGCTTTTTGGCGTCTTCGGTAATCCCAATGTCGTGATCGACGGGTGCGATATTGAAATCACCCATCACCACAATGTGATCTGTGGGTGAGTATTCAGTCTCGAGAGTGCGTAATAAATCGCGGTAGAACGCTTCTTTCGCGGGGAACTTCACAGGATGGTCTCGTGATTCACCTTGAGGGAAGTATCCATTGAATATGGTGACTTCTGTTCCATCGCCTAAGGAGTAGACGCCACGGATCATTCTCCGTTGTGCATCATCGGTATCGGTTGAATAGCCACGAATAATTGTCAAAGGCTCGGGCTTCGATGCCAGTGCAACACCGTAATGTCCTTTCTGGCCATGGGTATCAAAGCGATAATTTAAAAATTCGAGATCTTCGTACGGAAATTGTTCATCAGCGACTTTGACTTCTTGAAGCCCAATAACATCAGGGTTTAGGTGTTGCTTCAGTGCTTCTAATTGATGAATTCGTGCACGAATTCCATTGATATTGAATGAAACGATTTTCATAGGGTCTTTTCTGCTCTGGTTTGGCCGCATACTATCAGACCTAAGGAGAGGCTCAATGAACATCATTTTAATGCGTCACGGTGAAGCGGTTCCGTTTGCACCAAACGATGCGGATCGCATGCTGACGCCGAAGGGTAAAGCAGAGGCGTCGAATACTGGAACGCAGTTGAAAAAAGCCGGTTGGGTACCCGAGGTCGTCTTCTGTTCTACGCGGATTCGAGCGCAGCAAACAGCAGAGATTGTGGTATCAGCGCTAGGTGTCGGTCTTCAAGCAACTGTACTTCAAGGGATTACACCTGAAGATGATTGGGCTGAAGCCATGGCAGTGATTGAACAGCATGCAGTGAACCAGGGGCTATTCGTTTTCCATCAGCCGATATTGACGCAAATCGTGGGACATCTGACGGAAGCGAACTCGAATTTCGATGTCCATCCGCGGGCCGTTCCGGCAACTGCGTATCGATTGAAGTTAGATGCGTTTTTGCCGGGATCAGCAACGCTTGTGGGGGCCTATCAGCCCTAATGATTGAATCAATTCGTTTTCAGGTTTCTGGATTAACATTCCAGGGGTTATGTTTTGGACCGACTGATGGCATTCCTGTTCTCGCGCTCCATGGCTGGCTCGATAATGCTGCGTCATTCACGAGGCTTGGACCGCTTTTGTCTGGTTGTCGCGTCGTCGCGATCGATCAACGCGGTCATGGATTAACGGATCATTTAAATCGGCCTTACCACATCTGGGATGGTGTTCCGGATGTCATCGGTGTGTTGGATGCCTTGGGTTGGGACCAAGCGATTGTGTTGGGTCACTCGATGGGTGCTGCGGTTGCGACCCTCGTGGCAAGCGCATATCCGGATCGTATCCGCGAGCTTTGGTTGCTCGAGGGCTTGGGTCCATGGACCTATCCGGATGGGGAGGCCCCTGATTTATTAAGAGCGGCCACCGATCGATTGAATCGGGTGATGGACCGACAAAAGCCCGTGTATGCGTCAATCGAAGCTGCGATCGATGCGCGCGTGCGGGGTGGAGTTGTCCCCTTAACACGGGAAGCAGCCGAGCCGATCGTGCGACGTGGTCTGGTGAAGAGCCAGGATGGTTGGACATGGTCGGCTGATCAGTATTTGACGTTACCGCCGTTGTTTCGACTGGATGAAGCCCAAATCCAGGTGTTCATCCAGCGTCTTGAAACACCTGTTTCGCTGGTCCTTGGGGATCAAGGATTTTTCAAAGAGCCACTCTTTTTGCCTGAAAGAATCGAACTTTGTCGCGACATTAGGGTGGAAACTTTTGAAGGTGGTCACCATCTCCACTTAGAAGGCGCTGAAAGCGCGATCGCAAAGTGGTTGTTAGAGGGGCATTCTAGGGTATGAAGACTTGGATTTTATTGGGCTCGATGTTGCTGTCGCAGTGGTCAATTGCTGCTGATGTTCCGGGGTCCTCTGATCTCCCTGAAGTTCAACGACCACTGGGTTCGGAAATCATTCGATACAGCGAGGGTGTGCAGTCCGCGATTCGCTTTCCATTAGAGCGTGTCGAGCGTGTCAATAATCGCTTAGTGATTGATAACGAGCTTGATATCGAAGGCCATGTGATTGATATCACCTATGAGCTTGGCGCACGTGAGGATTATCGCTCGTATATGTCTGGACTTGAGGCTGCATTAACAGGTCAGAGTGCAGAGATTTTATTTTCTTGTGAAAGTCGAGGCTGTGGTGTGAGTGGTCTGTGGGCCAACTCATTATTCAAAGTGCGCGAACTCTACGGCTCGAATGGGAATCAGGTGTATTTCGCTGCCAAGCTCGCAGGTGCCACAGATCGGTACTTGTCGGCCTACGGCATCGAGCGCGGTAATCGTCGTCAGTATGTGCATATCCGATTGGTTGAGCCTGGCGTTGATGAATCGCGCTTCCAGGGCGCACAGAATTTGCTATCAGACGGTCGTGTCATTTTACCTGTCGAGTTTGCAGGTAACCGGGTAAGCCCTGAGAGTCGTTCTGCCATCACCGCGATTGCCACTGATCTGAAGTCTCTTTCTCCGGGTGAGTTGGCGATTGTTGCCTATCGTGCGGTGACTCCCGGTGGATCGCTAGAGGATGCAATGACGCAGTCAACGGCGCGTGCTGAGCATGTCAAAGCGCTTCTCGCAGAGGCAGGCCTTGTGATCGACAATGCTTATGGATTAGGACCATTGGTTGCTCCTGCCGGTTTATCTCCTGACCGAGTCGAGATCGTCAAGTTTCGTTGATCTGTAGACTAGCTTTACTGAGGACTTCGCGGATAGACTTCTGCTATGACAATTGAACACATGGATGATGTGATTTCGAGCCAGGTTGCTCGTCAGGTCCTCGATTATTGGTTTTCCGAATATGCCGCTGGAGATCTCGCTGCAAAGCAAGATAAGCGTTGGTTTATGGGTGGCGAGCTTGTTGATCAAGAGATTGGTCAGCGATTTGGACATCGTGTTGAACTGGCGCTCGCTGGTGGTTTTAAAGATTGGGAAAGTGAACCCGAAAGTCGTCTCGCCCTCATTATTTTGCTTGATCAATTCACTCGAAACATTTTTCGCGGCACCACGCGGGCGTTTTCGGGCGATTCGCGTGCGGTGAGGCTTGCCCGGCGTGGTCAGGCGATGGGAATTTTTGAGGAATTACCACTGATTCAGCAGGTGTTCGCACTGATGCCTTTGGAGCATAGTGAACTCTTGTCTGATCAGGCATTGTGTGTACAGGGAATGACACGTTTATGTGAGCTTGCGCCGGATGCAGACAAGCCACGATTCCAGTCATTTGTGGATCATGCGCTCGAGCATAAAGCGATTATTGAGCGTTTTGGGCGATTCCCGCACCGAAATGCGGTGTTATCTCGGGTCTCGACAGAAAACGAAAGACGCTTTCTTGCTGGCGCGAAAACTTACGGACAGAGTCAAGCCACACCGTGAAAATCTATTCACCACGGCAGGTGGCGCAAACTATCTTGGATGGGTTTGCGGCCTACCGCCATCAGTTTATTAATATCACCTTGGGTGCGAGAAGTCGGTTCGAAGAGCAGGCTTGGCGTGATGTACAAAAAGCGGCACAAGAGCGTATCGATCTGTATGAAGATGCAGTTGAGGCCGTTCATCGGACGCTATCTGAGCGTGTCGGTTATGAAAATCTCACGCCGGAAATTTGGGCTGAAACCCGAAGAAATTATGTCGTTTTGATTCAAGAGCGGACAGATCCTGAGCTATGCGAGACCTTCTTTAACTCGATTTATTGCGACATCTTCAAACATCAGAATATCAATGACGACACTGCATTTTTGAACTCTTGGTTTGGTGATCAAGGTGTGAATGCCACCGGTCAGGTCGATATTTTTATGCAATACCGATTTGACGACACCTTGTCTGATGTTTGTGATCGCTTACTCACAGACTATGCATTCAAAGTCGGTTGGGCGAATCGCGAGACAGCGAAACAGCAGATGATGCAAGGGATTGAAGATACTGTACCACTTGAGTTCTTTACCGATGAGTCATCACGTCTTGAGCTCTTGAAGCCTGTTTTTTACCGCAACAAGGGTGCGTATTTGGTCGGTCGCCTTGTATCAGAGCAAGGTCTCTATCCCATTGTGTTTGCTGTCATTACAGACCGTGAAGAAGTCAGCGTTGTGTTTAGTTTTACGCGCAGTTATTTCATGGTGGACGTGCCGATTCCAAGTGATTTCGTGGCATTTTTGCAGACTTTGATGCCCTTTAAGAAAAAGCATGAGCTCTATTCTGCGATTGGCTTTTATAAACACGGAAAGACTGAGTTCGTGCGCTTATTCAATAAGCATCTGGTTGAGTCGAATGATGAGTTCATCATTGCCCCCGGCATTAAGGGCTTGGTGATGTCGGTGTTTACGCTGCCATCTTTTGCGATCGTCTTTAAGTTGATCAAAGACAAATTCGGTCCGAGCAAAAATGTCACCCGACAGACGGTTTTGGATAAGTACCATTTGGTGAAAGTGCATGATCGTGTTGGTCGAATGGCCGATACGCAAGAATTCTCTAATTTGTCGTTACCGCTTGAGCGGTTCGATTCGGAGTGTCTTAAGGAGCTTTTAGATTTATGTGGAAGTTCAGTCTCTGTTCAGGGTGATCATGTCGTGATTAAGCACCTGTACACCGAGCGCCGGATGACTCCGTTGAATATCTACTTAGAGAGCGCCTCGGATGATGA
>RGHP01000102.1 GCA_010024125.1 Gammaproteobacteria bacterium
TTAATACCGCGTTCATCGCAGGCATAGCTCAGCTGTTCATGAGCCTCAGCTTCTGTGTTCTGTTCACCCCAAGTCATGGTGCCAAGACAAATGGATGTCACATCGATTCCGGTTTTACCTAATGGGCGTTTGTCGATCATGCAGGTTCCTCGCAGTTTTACAGTAGTGCCGCATCCATTCGGCGAAGCGCTTCAGTTAAAGTGGCGGGGTTGGTGCCAAAATTCAAGCGAACGGCAGTCTCTGATCCAAAAGGAGTTCCTGGCGACAACCTGATGCCTTTTGCTGCAAAGCGCTCTGATAAATTGGTTTGTGTGTGTGATTCGATCCACGCAAGAAAGGTGGCGTCACCGGTTGTCACCTCAAGTTCAGGGTGACTTTTCGCCCATTCGATGACGGTATCGCGATTGGTTTGTAACGCAGTGATTAATTCACTGTGCCATTGCCACCCGTTTCGCAGACAGGATTCTGTGACTGCATATGCGAGGGGTGCAACATGCGGCATCGCAATCTGAGTTTCTAAGTAGCGTGCGCGTGTCTTTGGCTCTGGAATGATTGCAACCGCACAGCCAAAGCCTGCCACATTGAATGTCTTGGTGGCAGCCATCAACGTGATGGTTGGCTGGTCAGTTGGTGCGATCAGACCGAGCGGGATATGTCGCTTGTCGTTGAGAATCAAATCAGCCCAGATTTCATCACTGATGATGAGCGTGTCATGTTTGGATGCTGTCGCGACAAGTGTTTCGATAAACTGTTTTGAATAGACCGTGCCACCTGGATTGTGCGGATTGCACCACAGAATGGCTGCCGGTTCAGTCAGTGTTTCGAGCGTCTGTGCAATCTCAGTCAATGCGGGTTCAAGAATGTTTCCCACGCGTCTGAGTGCAATCGGGTATTCAGTGCGTCGTTCAATTGACGGGACTGTTTTAAAGTATGGATACGCAGGTGTGGGTGTCAGGATTCTCTGAATACTCGGATGTGCCATGAGCGCAAACCGCATCCCCGGAACCACGCCTGCAACGGGTACGATCCAGTCAGGCTCGATGGTCCAGTCGTGGGTATTGCGAAGATGATCGACCCAAGCATCCCGAAACCCTTTAGGTTCTGTGCCATAACCGAAGATCCCATGTTCTAAGGCCTGATTCAGTGTGTTGTTAACACAGGGTGGCGGTGCACAATCCATATCAGCAACCCAGAGCGGTAATTCATTCTCGGGAAACGTGGACCACTTGAGGCTCGCGTGCGCGCGACGTTCAATCGGGTTTGGATGCCATTGCATGTTTGGGTTGCCTTAGTGCGAGAAAAAGACCGGCTGCGATCAGTGCGCCAGAAATCCAATGATTGGATGTGAGGGATTCACTTAAGAAGATGTAAGCGAGGATGACGCCGTAAAACGGCATTAAGTGGATGTATTGACCTGCCACTTGCGCACCGAGTTGTCCGACCCCGTAGTTCCAACACACATAGGCTCCAAGTGATGCAAAGATCGCCACGTAGCCCACCGCATAGAGCGTATCGAGCGTCAGTGGAATGGGCGGTTCATTCAATGGGTTGATGCTTAACAAAACACCGTTAAAGCAGACCCCAAAAAAGACGATGTAGGCAAGAAAACCAAGCCCTGAGAGTTCACTGGGTTTTTTCCGAAGTGTGAGCGAATACAGTGCCCAACCAATCGATGAAGAAATGACCCATAAGTCACCGGGGTTGACGGTGAGATGATCGGATTGCCCACTTAAAATCAGGTAGGCGACTCCAATGAGTGAGACCAAAATTCCCGCCCCACGACGCGCACTTAAGGTGTCGCCGAAGAACAGCACCCCAAACAGTACAATCCAGACCGGGATGGATGAATTAATCAGGAGCGCATTGGTGGCCTCGGTGTCTCGGAGGCCGAGATACAAAAGGACATTGAAGCTCGCGACCGACAAGAGAGCGAGAGTCGTCAGGATTGGAAGATTCTCGATAATGACCGGGAGTTCTCTCCGGACCGTTTTGAAGGCAAAAGGTAGTAGCAGACAGAGCGCGAGCAGCCAGCGATAAAACGACATGGTGATCGCGCCAAGGTCTGATGCAAATGCCCGGCCGACGATGAAGTTTCCCGCCCAAAATAGGGGCGGGAGTAACAGCACCAGATACGGCCAGGTTCGACCCATTAGTCAGCGAGTCGGCGATATTTCACGCGAGTTGGGATGATTTCACCACCCAAGCGCTTCTTCCGATCTTCTTCGTATTCTGTGTAGTTACCTTCGAAGAAGGTCGCCTGTGAATCGCCTTCATACGCCAAAATATGGGTCGCGATTCGGTCGAGGAACCAGCGGTCGTGCGAGATCACAAGGACTGTACCCGGGAAGGCAAGCAGTGCTTCTTCCAACGCACGCAGTGTTTCCACGTCAAGATCGTTGGTCGGTTCGTCAAGCAGTAACACGTTACCGCCTTGCTTTAATGTTTTCGCAAGGTGGAGTCTGTTTCGCTCACCACCAGATAGATCTTTAACAAACTTCTGCTGATCACCGCCTTTGAAGTTAAAGCGACCTAAATAAGCGCGGCTTGGGATCGAATAGTTACCGACAGTAATCATGTCTTGTTCGTCGGACACTTCCGCCCAGACCGTTCTCGATCCATCCAATGCATCACGAGACTGATCGACGTAGGCGAGTTCAACCGTGTCACCTAATTCAACGGTTCCTGAATCAGGAGATTCTTGACCGGTGATCATCTTAAAGAGTGTTGATTTACCAGCACCATTACCACCGATCACGCCGACAATCGCACCTGCTGGAATCGAGAAACTCAAATCCTCAATCAGCATCTTGTCATCGAATGCCTTATTCACATGGCTGAATTCGATCACCTTATCGCCAAGACGTGGTCCTGGTGGGATATAGATCTCTTGGGTCTCATTCCGTTTTTGTGTGTCTTGGCTTTGCAATTCCTCAAATGCCTTGAGACGCGCCTTGGATTTGGCTTGACGGCCTTTGGCATTTTGGCGAACCCATTCGAGCTCACTCTTAATGGTCTTTTGACGGGCTTCTTCGGATTTCTGCTCTTGCTCGAGACGCTTTTCCTTGGCCTCAAGCCAGGTTGAGTAGTTCCCTTCGAACGGGATGCCACGGCCACGATCGAGTTCTAAAATCCAGCCGGCTGCATTGTCGAGGAAGTAACGGTCGTGGGTCACGGCAACCACAGTGCCGTCGAAATCGACCAAGAAGTGTTCAAGCCAAGCGACAGATTCGGCATCCAAATGGTTGGTTGGTTCGTCGAGCAACAGCATGTCTGGTTTTTGGAGTAACAGACGGCAGAGTGCAACACGGCGCTTTTCACCACCGGATAGATGCTCAATCTTTGCGTCCCAAGGTGGTAGGCGAAGCGCATCGGCAGCTTGTTCGAGAACGCGATCGAGTTCCCAACCATTGACCGCGTCGATTTGGTTTTGCAGTTCACCCTGTTCCATCAAGAGATCATTCATCTCATCGTCAGACATCGGTTCTGCAAATGCGGCTGAAATTTCATCAAATCGCGTGAGGAGCTGTTTGATTTCACCAACCCCTTCTTCAACCGCATCACGAACGGTTTGCTCAGGATTCAGTTGTGGTTCCTGTGGAAGATAGCCCACATTGATCCCAGGTTGCGGACGCGCTTCTCCATCAATTTCGGTATCAACGCCTGCCATGATTTTCAACAACGTTGATTTACCAGAGCCATTGAGACCAAGCACACCAATTTTTGCGCCGGGGAAGAAGGAGAGGGAGATGTCTTTTAAGATCTCGCGTTTTGGGGGAACGATTTTGCTCACCCGATTCATGGTGTAAACGAATTGTGCCATGTAGAACCTGGAATCCTGTCAGTAAAAAGCGATTAAGGCGCTGAGGATACCAAGATTTCGGACCCGAGTGCGATCACTCGACCTGATCTCGACCTCAAGGTATTCTCGAACCTGATTGATGGAAGACATTTGATGCAGATAGTTCCCGTCTTTGGTGGTCCAAAGACGCCAAAAACCTTGTGGTGGCTTACCGGTTTCATGCTGTTACTTGAAGGCCTCGCGCAATTATCAGATCGCGGTTGGTTTAGTGTCCTCGACTTGCGCAGTTTGATGATTTCCTATGGAGCATTTTGGGACTTTTTGTTTCCGCCGGGCGCCGTTGATCAAGCGCTGTATCCAGGTCAGTCCTATGCGATGTTGGTGACGCATGCCTTTTTGCATGCAGGCACAATTCATGTACTGATGAATACGGTCATTTTCATTGCGCTTGGCAAAACGCTCGCCGTCTACTTTGGATTGCGTTTGACTCTGATCACGATGCTGGTCGGCGCAATCAGTAGTGGCGTGATGTTTGGTTTATTAGAGACGACACCCGCACCGATGGTCGGCGCCTCTGGGGTGGTGTTTAGTTTGATTGGGTGTTGGCTACAGGCATCACGCGCTGAGCTGAAGCGCCTCGGTCGCCCGGGCCGCTCTGCATCCTCGGTCATTATCAGTTTGATCGTGATCCACGTGTTACTGCACGTCTTTATGGGTGGGCAAATTGCCTGGCAAGCGCATTTGGGCGGTTTTGTTGCGGGTTATTTTTTGATGCCCTGGTTTATCGATCGTAACCGCCTACCTACTTACTGAGTGCCGTCCACTGTGCGCGATTCACTTCGCGAACTTGAATTTTGTCGGTCAGTGACGGTTCGATCAAAATGTAGTGATGGCTGTTGTCTGTACTGTCGAATTTGAGTTCGCCAAACTCGGCATAGCTCGCAGCAAAGAGACCTTGTGCGACGATGTGATTGTTGGCCTGTGTGACAGGAATTGTCATGACAGGCACATCGCCTGTATTGCCAACATATTCACCATTTAAAAAAACATCCACTGAAGCGAACTGTGAAAGGAGAGCGCTTGTCTCTGCAATCACAATGTGCGGACCTTCAGCTGTCTCGAGTGATGCCAGCGGGTTCGTTTTTTGCGGCGCCAGTTGGCAGCCTGTGAGTGATCCAATCAGTGCAAAGCAGAGAAAAAGTTGGCGCATCCGTCGCTCCTTGTTTTTGAACACGCTAACGGATTCTGTGTGCCTTGGGAAGTGATCATTTGGCGTGGTTTCAAAGACGTGGCCGGAAAGACATGGCACACTATTTCGATGACAGAAGAACTCCCACGTCAAAATCCATTTTTAGCGCTGAAATTCTATGAATTCGCTGCAGTATCAATGCTAGTGCTCGCGTTTTTCCCGGTGTCGTTACTAGTCTGTTGGCTTGCCTTTGGTACACAAACAACGCGCGATTTAATCGAAGCCATGATCAAAGATTGGGTACAAACCATGTTGATTTTAGCGGCTCTCGTGGTGCTGTTATTCGGCGGATTGATCTGGGGGATTATCGAATGGCTCGCTTAATGATGCGGACTGGGCTCTGGTTGTTGGCACTTGCTGTCATCTTGGGCGCTTTTGGAGCCCATGGTCTCAAAGCAATGGTGACTCCGGATCGTTTAGAGACCTGGGATACGGCCGTTCGGTATCACGCTTGGATGAGTCTTGTGTTGATCGCGACAGGATCGGGAGCGTTCCATTTCTCGAACTGGGCTTATCGTCTGATTGTCGCAGGTTTATTGGTGTTTTCTGGTTCGTTGTATCTGCTTGTACTGTTGGATATCGGCGTTTTGGGTGCGATCACCCCAATCGGCGGAGTCTTGATGATCGCAGGGATCGTGATCGCGGCGATCACCTTGAGGAAAGCGGATTAGTCTGAATACTTCAGCCTCAGTGCATTGATGACCACGCTCACCGATGACAGCGCCATGGCAGCCCCTGCGATGGATGGTGTCAGTAGTCCAGACATGGCAAGCGGAATGCACAGCAGGTTATAACCAAACGCCCATCCGAGGTTCTG
>RGHP01000103.1 GCA_010024125.1 Gammaproteobacteria bacterium
GCCATAGCCACCATTTTTCAAATCTCTCTACGCTCGCAGCCGTCTCTACTCGCTGGCACATGTCAACTTTAAATAGAGCCTTATTTCAATGCCGCTGTCACGGTAAATTCGACCAAGAGCTCTTCATTGGCTAATGCAGACTGCCCGCACGCCCTCGCTGGTGCTGCACCCTCGGGGAGCCAGTCCTCCCAGACTCTATTCATCGCATCGAAATGCTCCATCGATTTCAACCAGATAATAACTTGAAGCATCCGAGATTTATCACTACCCACTGACTTCAAGAGCGTCTGTACTCGATTCAAAGCTTCTTGAGTTTGCTTTTCGATGGAGTCACCTCGAATACCTACCTGGCCACACAGATACACTGTATTCCCATGGATAACGGCCTTACTCATTCTGCGGCTAGTTTCAAATCGCTGGATATCATTGCCCATTTTTAAGAATTCTCTTCTTCAACGCACTAGTGACTATAGAGTTAGACTTTAAAGGAATTTCCGAAATTCCTTCACTGTATTGATTGATTCCTCATTATCGCCGTGGACACACAGTGCATCCGATGGAATTCTGATCACAGAACCATCGCTTGTTATAATGGAACCGTCACCAATAATACGTTCCGCTTGATCTAGGATTTGCTGCGACTCGTGATACACAGAGCCCTCAATCGCCCGAGACTGAAGACGACCTTCAGGTGTATATCTCCGATCCGCAAAGGCTTCAAAAAGTAGCTGTACACCGATTTCAGAGGCCATCCTCGCATGCGCCTCATGATCAGCTGTCCCAAGAATCATCAACGGAACATCGAATTGTGATTCAGCCAATGACTTCATCAGCTCCGCCATCAATTCGAGATCGTCCATCATGCAGTTATAGAGCGCTCCATGCGGTTTAACGTACTCAATATCGACACCCTCAGCCGAGGCAATCGCCTGAAGAGCACCAATCTGCGCAAGCATATGTAAAGCCGCCTCAGAATGCGGCATCGGCAGTGGCCTTCGCCCAAACCCCAATAAATCTGGATAACTTGGATGCGCACCTACGACCACTCCATGTTGTTTTGCAAGGCGCACTGTTGCTTGCATAGTTAATGGATCAGACGCATGACCGCCGCATGCGACATTAGCCATATCGATATGCGGCATCAACGCAGCATCATCCCCCATTGACCAAGCACCAAAACCCTCACCAACATCTGCATTCAATTTCACGACTGCCCCTTCATTCTCACCACTACCGAAAGTCACCAAAAAATTGTTGATACTTGTAAAACTCTGCCACCGCCTCGTCACGCTGTATCGGTCTAAACGACACGACCTTTCCTGGAGATCGTTGCGCAAGCAAACTTAACGATCGTCGAGTTAGGGTTCCGATCATGGGATAGCCGCCTAATGACTGATGATCTCGCATCAGAACAATCGGCTGCCCTGAGGGTGGAATTTGAATACCACCGAGAGGGATTGGAACAGAGTATCGGGGCCTATTCGACTGAATACTTGATTGACCATCAAGTCGATACCCCATTCGACTTTGCTCCTTAGCAACCGTATAGCTCTGATTAAAAAACAGGTCGGTGGCAATCGAACTAAAATTATCTGAGTTGCGTAAAATGACGTCACAGACCAATGGGGTTACATAAGAATCAAGATACCGCCTCGGTATCAATTTAAGTGGTCTTAACTGGTCCGCTTCATACTTGAGCTCATCGCCGCTTGAAAGAGGCAACCCGGTCGCGGTCAACCCGCCGAGCGAATCGCGCCGACACGTGGCAACACTGCCGAGAATAGGCTCTACATGAAGCCCACCGTCAACTGCCAAATAAGTAAATAGACCGCTACTTAACCGGCCTATTTTCAAAACTGAACCAGCATGTGCAAGGTGCCTGCCCGGCCCAATCAGCGGTTTCCCATCGAGAGTAAAATCACCCCAAGCTCCAGTGATCGAAAAATTCACCGGCGTGGTAAATTCGACGACAAACCCGCCTCCGCCAATCTCAATCAAAGGACTATTCACGGCATTCTTCAAGATAGAATTTGCCCAACAGGCTGAAAGACTGTCCATCGGACCAGCCTGAGCCACCCCTTGACTGGCAAACCCATAACGACCGAGATCTTGAATGGTATGCATTGGATTGGCTTGCTTAACCCGGATCATCTGCCGCCTCAATCGTCAGAAACTCGTCCATCGAGATCGATTTAAACCGAACTAATCGTCCCATCTGTAGTTTGGCATTAATTGCATCTTTACTCAGTGAAACGATCGACCCAGGCATCCGTCCAATAATATGCCATCCCCCTGGGGTTTCCCGCGGATACACAACCGTTTGGTTTTCAGCAATTGCGACTGACCCAGCCGGAATACGTGTGCGCGGAGTATCACGTCGCGGCAAATGAATTGCATGATCGGTCTCCCCAAGGTACGCAAATCCAGGCACAAATCCCGTAGCCAAAACACGATAGTCTCGGCCGCAATGCAAATCGATAATCGCATCTACGGATACGTTTGTCGCCTCACTGATCGACTGCAAATCGAGCCCAAATTCTGGAGCGTAGCAAACAGGTATCTCGATCACTTGAGAGTCTCCCAAAGCAATCTCCGACGCTTGATCACTCAGAATGTCACTCAACTCAGCAATTAATGTCGTCGTTTCGATGCGCTCTGGACGCACGACAAGACTGAAAACACCAAACCCATAACAGTAATCAATTAACCATTCGGGCCGGGTCACATGGATCCACTGTGAAATCTTCTCAACACAGATCAAGGTTTCCTGCGCAACCGGTTCGCCGAGGCACAGTTCGATCGTATCTTCTGAAATCCATTGAATACTTTCACCAAGATTCACAACGCTGTCCAACCACCATCGACCCGAATTGATGTCCCTGTGATCATTGATGCTTCATCCGATATCAAAAGCTTACACACACCAATACAGTCATCAGGCTGCCCGAGACGACCGAGTGGAATTTTTGCTTCGACGGACTGACGAAATGCAGGATCTGATAGTGCAACACGTGTCATTTCAGTTTCCGTAAATGTCGGACAGACAGTATTAATTCGAATTTTATATTGGCTCAAATCAGCGACTGCACCACGCGCAAAACCATCCACAGCCGCTTTACTTGCACAATAAACGCTTCGATCAGCAGCTCCCACGTGCGCTAATTGCGAAGAAAATAAAACGATTGAGCCAGGCACATCGTATTTCATTGCCAATCGCGTAAACGCACGTGTGCATAGAATCGGGACAGCGATATTCATTTGGAGCGTATCATCCAGATCTTGATCCAAGATTTCCGGCAGGTGACGATGCCTCGCAATTCCAGCGGTCACAATCATGGCATCAAATGGTTCTACTCGAGATTCAAAAAAGGTAGCTATGGCTTGTCGGTCGGTCAAATCGATCGAGGCTGTCTCAATCCCTACACCTCGCTTCATCGAGTTGTCGCGTATCGCCTCGAGCTGGTCTTGATCACGCGCGATCGCTGTCACCGCATGGCCATCGTCCGCCAAAGCGTCAGCGAGCGCCTTACCGATCCCGCGAGAAGCACCAGCGACCAAAATTCTACTCACCATTGTCCTTAACCACCTTTGAATGCATTGATGTGAAACGACACTAAATCCACCAAGTCAAAAACTGCAACATCAGTTTCAGAACGCACTTTTGACTTGTATGGCGATAAATTAGTGCACTCAAAAATCACACATCGCACACCATATTGATCAACTAATTTTTTCACCCGATCCACAACTTCGCTGGCCGCCTTATCAATATCAAGCTGGGATTCATCTTTGGATATGACTCGGTATAGCTCGGTATCGGGCTCAAGGCCCAGAATCTTTACTCCTCGAATATCGTGACCAACAAAATGGTGAGGTCGTAATGCTCGGGAATCGAATGTTAAAACTCCAATGTCGGCTTCTTTTGGATACACAGTCCGAAGGAAAGGCAGCATTAAAAGCGAAGTACTCAAAAACGGAATTTTCAGTTGTTGCTGGACATGAGACTGAACAGGGCCCAAAAATCCACAACTTGTCGTAATGAGATCACAACCCTGGCTCTCTAACTCACGAGCAACATGAACCATCTCGTCCAGCATATCTCCGGAAATCACATCAACAGATACGACATCAGCCACGGTCGCCAGATCTAACTTTTTAATAATCGATGGGAAATGAAAGGTTTTAGGATTACCAATATCCCCGATTGGCCGCGGAAACTTGGTATTCAGCTGTATCACGCCGACAGAGAAATCAGAGACCACCATCGACCACCCCTTTGCGCTGATCAAATGGCTTCCAGAACGCAATAATCATCGAGACGACGACAAGCGCCAGTCCGGTGACATCTCCAATATCGATCGGGTCACCTAAAACAAGAAACGCCATAAACGGAATCAAAAATGGCGAAAAAGCCAGAAACATCGTTCCCATCATAGGGCCAATGAACTCAAGCACCTTTCCGTAAATCAATACAGCTAATACGCCCACGATAAAACCTTGATACATCACTTGCAGCATCCCTTGATCAAGATCGCTTAAAAATGTCCGTTCGCGGGCCAAAAAATACCAAACTAAATAAGGTAGAGAGCCGAGTGTAATCGCAATTACTCCCTGCATTGACTTCAAATTCCAACGACGTAGATTCAGTCCATAGCTGGCCCATAAACACGCACTGCCGAAGAAGCACAAATCGCCGAGAAGATGAATCCATTCAAATGGGTGCGCGCTCCAAATAACAACCAAGGCCGCAAGAAGAATCCCAAGAGCTATGAAGTGACTTAGCGAAATTCGATCTCCGAAAAAACGATTTGCGATAAACGCTGTAATCAACGGGACACATCCCAAAGAAATTGCACCCGTATGGCTAATTGGAGCAAATTGCAGCCCGGCGACGTTTAAAAGACCAAAAGGGACACCTGCGCCCAGTGTTAACCAGATTATCTGCTGGATCGTCGGAACAACCGAAATCCCTCGGGCTAACAAAATCGGGATAATCCCCAAGGCGGCACCAAGAACGCGGGCCGCTGCAATATCGAAGCTATCAAAGCCTGCGCGTAGCCCAGACACCGACACCGATGAATGCGCACCCCAAATCATCGAGCCAAGTATCCCAAGGCACACCGCAATTAGTATTCGGTTGTCGCGCAAAAATTTGCCTCACTTCACCTTCTTCACAGGGTCCAAAGAACCACCTACTATCAGCCACTGTCAAATAATAAAAAGGAATTCTAGTGCAGGAAGTTCACATTCTAGGCGCCGGCATGGTCGGTATTTCCACTGCCATTTGGCTTCAAAGAGCTGGGTTTAATGTCACGGTAATTGACAAGGTGGGTCCTGCGGGCGGTGCAAGCTATGGTAACGCCGGAGTACTGGCCGCTGGCTCTATTATCCCTATCACGACTCCAGCGCTCCCCAAAAATGCACTTGGGATGCTGTTGGATAAAACATCACCACTTTTTATACGGTGGCCCTATCTCCCCAAAATGATTCCTTTTTTGGCGACTTATTTGAGTCATTGCACTCGAAGCCATGTAGAGCACTATGCGCGTTCTATGACTCCTCTCTTGAGTGACACACTAGCCCAACACCGACAGCTAGCCTCTGGAACTGGGGCTGAATCATTCATTTCTGAACATCCGTATGCCTTCGGATATCACACGCTTGAAGCCTTCAATAGTGATTCCAAGTGGTGGGATTTACGGGCTCAACTTGGAATTCGATTCGACATTCTCGACGGCAAAGACTACGGATCTATCGATCCCTTATTCCCAAACCAATTCGCGAAAGTTGTGCTGTGTCATGAACACGGCCGCATCGCGGATCCAGGTCAGTACATCAAGACGCTCGCCAATC
>RGHP01000104.1 GCA_010024125.1 Gammaproteobacteria bacterium
AGGTTGCATTACCCTGAGGATCGAAATCGATGACCAACACTTGGTATCCCATTTCGTTAAGAGTCGCACCCAAATTTACACATGTCGTTGTTTTACCGACGCCGCCTTTTTGGTTTGTTATTGCAATAATTCGGGTCATTCTGATCTCTGTTTGACTACTGCCAACATCCGCTGTTCATCAACAACATGAGGCAGCTTGTGTAATCGAATTATACAGGTGCCATGTGTCGATTGTGCGTCAACTATTTCACTCTCTGCTTGTGCGCCTTTCATTGCCAAAATCTCTCCATCGGGCTTCAGAAAAGCAAGCGAGCATTCGATCATACCATTGAGATGAGTAAAAGCTCTGCTGATTATTTGATCAAACTGTTGGGTCGTTGATAACTCTTCAACACGTTTATGAACTACAGTGAGATTGCTTAAATTACATAAAGATTTGATATGTCTGGCAAAAGCTAATTTTTTGTCATTGGAATCCAATACAGTTACATGTGTATTCGGGAAAAATAACGCAAGCGGTAATCCGGGAAACCCGGGTCCTGTCCCAATATCGAGCAATTCTCCATCACGAACAAAATTGTAAGGTGTCAATGAATCAAGTATTTGATACACCAACACACTGTGTTCGTCGCGATGTGCGCTCAGATTAAACACTCGATTCCATTTGAGATGTTCCTCAAGGATCGTTTGTAATGCTGCCAGTTGAGTATCTGAATACGCTAAACCAATATGTTGAAGACTTTCAGTTAGGCCCATCAGCTCGCCAAATGGGTCAACTCAAGTTTTTTCAGGTGCACTAACAGCAAACTAACGGCTGCAGGAGTGACTCCTGAGATCCTCGAAGCTTGAGCGATTGTTTCTGGTCGATGATCCAATAGCTTTTGTTTCACTTCGTTGGACAAACCAACAATCGTTGAATAATCAATGTCAGCTGGTAGTCGAACCTGCTCATTTTTTTTCAATTTCTTAATTTCATCAGTTTGACGATCAATATAACCCGAGTACTTCACCAAGATTTCCACTTGCGATGAAATCGAAGGATCGTCGTTACAATCAACGTCAGCAAATTCAACTAAATCTTGATAATGGATTTCAGGCCGTTTCAACAAATCATGCGCTGTCGCTTCTTTAGACAATGGCGCCGTTAATACCTGATTGAGTTTTTCGATACATGGATCAGCTGGCCGAACCCAAAGCGATTTCAAACGTGTCAATTCTTTTTCAATGCTTTCCTGTCGCTCGTTAAACTTCCGCCAAAGTCCATCACCAACAAGCCCCAAAGATCGTGCTTTTTCAGTAAACCGAGTATCAGCATTATCTTCACGTAAAGCCAATCGATATTCAGCACGTGATGTGAACATTCGGTAAGGCTCTTGAGTCCCTAACGTAATTAAATCATCAACCATCACTCCCAGATAACCTTCATCACGTCCAACAGTCCATGACTCTTTATCCTGTGCGCGTAAAGCAGCATTCGCGCCAGCTAACAGACCTTGCGCACCAGCCTCTTCATAACCTGTAGTCCCGTTAATTTGACCAGCGAAATATAAGTTGCTGATGAGCTTACTTTCTAACGTTGAATTCAAATCACGCGGATCAAAAAAATCATATTCAATAGCGTAACCTGGTCTTGTAATGACAGCATCCGCACATCCTTCCATTGAACGAACAATGTCCAGTTGAACTTCATAAGGCAGCGAGGTACTCACTCCGTTTGGGTACAATTCATGCGAGGTTAAGCCTTCTGGTTCCAAAAACACCTGATGCGTTGGTTTGTCAGCAAAACGCACCATTTTGTCTTCAATCGATGGGCAGTACCGCGGACCAACACCCTCGATGACTCCGGCATACATCGGACTTAAATGTAAGTTCTCTAAAATAATATCGCGTGTTTTTTCCGTCGTTCTCGATAGATAACAAGCAATTTGTGTGGGATGTTCATTTCCAACACTCATCATTGATAGATAAGGTGTTGGTGTGTCTCCTGGCTGCTCCGGCAAACTTGCTAAATCGACAGAGCGAGAATCAATTCGAGGCGGTGTCCCTGTTTTTAATCTCGCTATTCGAAATGGTTTATCACGTAATGATTTCGCCAAATCGTTTGATGCAGGATCTCCAGCCCGTCCGCCAGATTGTTGGTTCATCCCTATGTGAATTTGGCCGGCTAAAAACGTTCCCGCTGTAATAACTACAGTTTTGGATCGAAGTGTCAGACCCATAGCTAAAACAACGCCTGTTACCTGATTGTTTTCTAGAACAAGATCAGATACCGGTTGCTGAATGGAGTCGTTTCTATCGCATAACGCATGTGTTGGCGATATAGCACTCGGTCTGCTTGAGCTCGTGTCGCTCGAACTGCTGGCCCTTTGCGTTGGTTTAATACACGAAACTGAATACCGGCTCGATCTGTGACTTTTGCCATTAATCCATCACAGGCATCTATCTCCCGGACAAGGTGACTTTTTCCTATTCCACCGATCGCTGGATTACAAGACATTTGACCAAGCGTCTCTATCGAGTGAGTCACCAGTAAAGTGTCACAACCCATTCGAGCAGCAGCATGTGCAGCTTCAGTACCAGCATGACCACCGCCAACGACGATGACATCAAACAAACGTGTGTAATCCATATATATAAAAGAATATTTAAAGAAAAGTATTGTTGAAGTTATTTATATTACGGGGGTTTTCTGTTGTGGAAAAGGTATTTTTTTATTTTGTTATCAGAGAGTTAAAGCATTTCTAACAGTGTGGGTAAACCGCCATGAGATTGCAGGAGAACTTGTTGATAGCACTGTACAAAAGGTTGAGTTATCCACGCAGGTATTTGTACATAAGTTATTCATGGATCCACGCTGGGGTGTTTCCACATCATTTACCAATACAAAATGTAGAAAAAATTGAAGTTAACAGGTCGTCTGAAGTAAAGGTTCCAGTGATCTCAGAAAGTGCGTTTTGTGTCAGGCGCAAGTCTTCGGCAATTAAGTCGATGGTTTCGATGCCAAGGTGATGATGAGTTGCTTCTTCAATGTAATCCTTAGCTTGTTTAAGATGTTCTAGATGCCGTTGTCTTGCCAAGAACGGTGTTTGTGAGTGAGTTGTTAAACTCAATTTTTCGAGTAACCAGTTTCGAAAATCTGTTAATCCGTGACCGGTTTTTGCTGAAATTTCTAGCAATGGATAATTTGTATTGTTTTTGATTGGTTCGATTTGTATGTCAATTTTGGTTCGTAATAGCCCTATCGGTGTTTGTGTGTTTCCAACGAGATTACGGACCGTGTCTTCTGATATTTTATGATGGCGTTCATCAAACAGACAGAGAACCAGATCAGCAGTTTGTAGGGCGTTGATTGCGCGATTAATACCTTCATTTTCGATTACATCGTCAGTTGATCGAATTCCCGCGGTATCAGTAATTCTTATCTCTAGTCCATCAATAAGTAAGTCATGACGAATTAAATCTCTAGTCGTTCCTGGAATATCAGTGACGATTGCGAGAGGTTCTTTTGCAAGAGCATTAAGTAACGAACTTTTCCCAGCATTTGGTTCACCAATTAACACAATCTCAGCTGATCGATTCAGCTTGACGCCGTCATTTGCGGACGCGATGAGTGTATTGAGATCGTTTTTGATGTGGTTAATGGTTGAAGAAAAGGCTTCGATGCTACTGGGTTCAATATCCTCATCGGGGAAATCGATGTGAGCTTCAATTTGCGTTCTAAGGCTGATCAGTTCAGTGACAATTGCGTTTACGTGATTTGCGAATTGGCCTTGTAGGGAATTATTTGCTGCTTTGACGGCAGATATTGAAGAGGCGTTGATCAAATCACTGATTGCTTCAGCTTGGGTTAAATCGATTTTTCCGTTTAGGAAAGCACGTTGACTAAACTCGCCAGGTGCAGCAAGTCGGGCACCAAGCGCTGTCATTAGTTTAAGGATCGTTTGAATGACGACAGGGCCACCATGGCCTTGAAACTCAACTGTATCCTCACCCGTGAAGCTGTGTGGCGCTACAAAATAGATCCAGATGCCTGTATCGATAATTTCGTCGTTGGACGTAATTGATCCGAAAGTTGCGATCCGTGGCTTAAGGGATTTGCCATTAAGTATCTTGGCTATCTCAGTACTTTTTGGTCCTGAAAGGCGAATGATACTGATCGCCCCACGACCAGGAGCTGTAGCCGAGGCGACGATCGTATCTGAACGAATCATGAGTGTTGATGATCAGCTTTTTCGATGGATTTTGTGATGACCCACTGCTGAGCAATCGACAAAATGTTGTTGACCACCCAATACAGAACGAGTCCTGCTGGAAACCATAGGAAGAAGAATGTAAATGCAACCGGCATGTACTTCATGATTTTTGCCTGCATTGGATCTGGGGGTGTTGGGTTCAGCGATGTTTGGATATACATCGATACGCCCATTAATAGCGGCAAAATAAAATACGGATCTTTGACACTTAAATCGTCGATATACAGGATGAAAGGAGCTTGGCGTAATTCAACACTCTCTAGCAAAACCCAGTACAAAGCGATGAATACTGGCATCTGCACGAGAATTGGCAGACAGCCGCCAAGAGGATTGATCTTTTCACGTTTGTAAAGATCCATCATCTCTTTGGACATCCGTTGACGATCGTCGCCATATAACTCACGCATCCGGGTAATTTCAGGCGTAAATTTGCGCATTTTCGCCATCGACTTATATGCGGCAGCTGAAAGCTGGAAGAAAGCAGCTTTGACGATCACTGTAACTAAGATAATTGCGAAGCCCCAGTTACCCACATATGTTTGGATGAATTTGAGCAACCAGAAAAGAGGTTGAGCAATGAACCAGAGCCAGCCGTAATCAACAACGAGTTCGAGGCCTGGTGATAGCAGTTCAAGGGTATCTTGATCTTTTGGTCCAGCATATAAAGTTGCTGTTGTTTGTCTTGTTTCACCGACCGGAATTATTAGATCTGGGCTAATGATGCTCCCAATAAAATGACCGTCTTGGTTTGTTCTGAAAGAATAAAGATGCGTTTGATCTTCTGCAGGAACCCATGCACTCGTGAAATAGTGCTGAAGTAGAGCAAGGTATCCACCTGATACTGAGCTGTTTTTCAACTCTGTATTGAGTTCGCGGGCATCTGTTGCAGTTTCAAAGTCTGTAAATGAAACTTTACGATATCGCTCATCTGCTGTTCTCAGCGCGTAACCCAAAAATGCTTGCATACCCATCGAGTTTTGGATCGAAGGGTCTTCTGAGTTATCTCGTTTCAACTGAACAAAAGGAGAAACGGTTTTAGCCACATCTGAGGTGTTTTCAATCGTATGAGTTACTTTGACGTCGTAACGCGCAGGATCGATGGAAAAGGTTTTTGTTACGACAAGGCCGCTTTCAGTCGTTGTCTGAATAGAAATGTCAGTTGGTTGATCAATCTGATAACGGTCTTGTTCTGCTTTATAGACAGGTCGACCGGCTGAAGAAGCGTCGTCTTGTGTGTCAAGCAAAGCAATCGGTTTTTCAGGGTTTTTTAATGTGACAGGAAACTCTTTGAGTAGTACCTGAGTGATATCGCCACCAGTTAATGCAATCGTAATATCACTGATTGGTGTACTAATGACAATGTGGTCACCGGTCGTATTTGATTCGAGTGGAGCAGTCGGTGTTTGCGTCATACCGCTACCTGAAGGAATTTCGTTAGCCACAGGTGCTTGAGAATTTGCCGCCTGAGCCGCAGTAGGAACCTGCGAGACCTCGTCAACCGTTTCCGTATAATGGTTCCACTGAAGGAAGAGCACGTAAGTCAATATGCCTAGAAT
>RGHP01000105.1 GCA_010024125.1 Gammaproteobacteria bacterium
TTGCGACAGCTAGGTCAGAGAAAAAATCTCCACCACCGGCCTTTGACAGCACGACACCGAACAAGATAAAGGGCAGGACCACGGTCGCACCGATGTTGAGGGGTAGCCCGACCATGGCGGTCGTGTCCCAGGCGAGGTGGGCCGCTAGATCTGGAACCCCCCAGGGGCGAGCCACGAATGGCTCCGGGAGATACGACCCGAGGAGACCGTATGCCAGAAACACTAAGACAATCACCACCAGAGACCACCCGACCAGGCGACGCAGCGCCTCGATGACGAGAGGAATGAGTACGATCCCTATGATCGCTGCCTCCTCGAGATGGTAGTAGAGCTCCTCCGCCATCACGCGGTACCGGAAAGATAAGTAGCAGCATAGTGCGAGGGAGATTACACCCAAATAACCTGAAAGCTTGCCCGGGGTCTCAACGCGAGCACCATGATGATCGCGGGACAGGTAGGTCAGGAGCAAGGTCAGGCCAAGAACCCACACCGCGAACTCTTGCGCCATGAGAGTCAAACCAAACACCGACCGGAGAATGTCTGTGGTCCACAAGATGACCGACAGGCCGGTTAGAAACGCAAAGCCGGTGGAGAGTCGAGCCATGGACACAATACCTCTACAAGGTCGCGGGGACACTCATGCCCACCGCGACGGATCTCGCTCAGTTATTTAAGGAGTCCTTGTGCCTTGTAGAACTTCTCGGCGCCAGGATGATAAGGAAGCCCGATATCCTTAGCCATATTCGCAGGATCAAACTTGGTCAGGGGACCATAGGCCTCACCAAGCGCCTCGCGGTTCTTAACCATCGCGGCTAGTAACGCCTCGACCGCGGAGTCAGGTACATGCTTGCCTGCATAAAGCAAATAATCATAGCTCATCAGCGGCGTAGGGACGTCCACACCGGTGAGCCCTTTACGTGGCTTAGTGACCGTCACGTAAGACGGAGGTACAACCTTCTGCATCCGCTTCTCTGCGGCGTCGTCCTGGTTGACGGGAAGGAATCTGATCCCGCCGACCGACGCAGCTACCTGGTCCACCTTACCCGCACCCACGGCAAAAAACGCCGCCTCGGTTTTTCCTGCAGCGAAGTCATTGGCGTTACCAATGATATTTGTCACAGGGACGCCGTCGACGTCATCGAATGACAACCCCGCATTCGCCAGTACAGCCTTTGCCAGTATGCCGATGATCTTCTGGCCACTGTACTCGGTAGAGACTTTTCTACCCTTGAGATCACCGACTGACTTGATATCAGAGTCGGCCTTCACGAAGAAACCAACCTCGAACGGGTAAACCACAGCAACGACCCTGAGGTTCTCGTTGACCTTACCCTTAAACGGACCACGGCCTTTGACAGCGTTCGTAACCTCTAAGATGTTGGCCAAGCTGTAATCGACCTTCCCAGTGTTGACCAACGGGACGATTTTCCCCGTTCCCCCATGTGGCTGGACCACGAAGCTGTCCCCGGCGTCTTTCGCGAGAACGCTGGCCATCGCAGAACCGATCCCGTAGGTCGCCGTACCTTGCCCTGATGTACCAATCGCGAACTGCGCAGACCACGCTGCCGATGACAGAATCGCGGACGCCAGTACCGCGGCGAATTTTAAGATTTTTATCATTATTGGACCTCCTAAATTGCCCTAAACCGAATATCCCACAAAATTCTGCCTCGTGACAAAGATCTTCAACATATCGGTGGTCAAAAAAGCTGATATACATCCACAAAGCTGAGCGCCACTCTGTAAGTATTTCGTGTCAGGCCACACTTAAATTAATCTGGATAAAAACCTTCACCACACTGGATTCCAGATTTACCCGTGGTTATCTTTAAAGCAAAGCAATTACGTATAAGGTACTCCTCACGTGTCCCAGCTCAACCTATCGATCGCCACCAACGACTATGACCATTTTCGGGACGTACGGACCCGAAACGTGAACCCCGAGGGGATTGACTTAAATTGGTTCATCTTCACCCACCACGAGTGCTTCGCTAGATTCACTGCGGACAGAGAGTTTGATATCTCCGAGCTCTCATTCGCAAAGTTCAGTACCCAGATTACTCGAGACAATCCGGACATCATAGGGTTACCGATTATCTGCTCGAGGCTGTTCCGATTCAGTTCGTTCTACGTCAACAAGAACAGCGGCATCAAGACCGTGGAGGACCTCAAGGGAAAACGGGTCGGTTCGCCAGAGTGGGCCCACTCCGCGGCGGTATGGATGCGGGGCTGGATGCAAAACGACAAGGGCATCGATCTTACAGATATCCACTGGGTCCAGGCCGGGGCCAACGCCCCGGGACGCGAGGAGAAGGTCGAACTCAACCTCCCGGACGGGATCAAACTCGAGCGTATTAAGGACAAGTCTCTCAGCGAGCTACTGGCAAACGGTGAGATTGACTGCGCGATTATTGCCCGGCCACCGACATGCTTCCTAGAGAACCACCCAGACATCGTGAGACTGTTCCCTGACTACATCAAGATGGAAGAGATCTACTATAAAGAGACCGGGGTCTGGCCGATCATGCACATCTTGGCGATGAAACGCTCTGTCCACGACGAGCATCCGTGGGTCGCTCGCAACCTCTACAACGCGTTCCTCGAGTCCAAGGAACAGAGCGTCTCGCGGCTACTTGATCCTGCAATCTCTCGGTACCCGCTACCTTGGCTTGCGACCTACGCCAGAGACATGCGGGACTTCATGAACGGTGACCCGTTCCCCTACGGTGTCGAGGAAAACCGAAAGACCTGGGAACAGATGGCGCTCTACTCTTACCAGCAAGGCATCGCCCACCGACAGTTCACACCCGAGGAGATATTCCCCCCGAGTGTCTCGACCAAAGTCATCATCTAACGAGGCGCTAATATGGCAAACAAACACCCCCCATCAGCCGGCGTGGTCGATCCAGCCATTATCGCGGACCTCGCTGCCGCGGCCCGAATCTTGGCGGCACGAGGCGTCGTGGACGGGTTCGGTCACGTGTCGATGAGACACCCAACCGCACCCGACCGTTACCTGATGGCGAAGTCACTGGCACCGGCACTAGTCAAACCCACCGACATCATCGAGTACACACTCGACAGTGACCCGTGCGAGGATCGCGGACGGGGATCGTTCCTGGAGCGGTTTATACACGGCGAGATCTATAAGATGCGCCCAGACGTGAACGCCGTGGTGCACTCGCACTCACCGTCAGTGATCCCGTTTGGGTTGGTCAAGAACCAGATGAAGGCGATGTTTCACAACGCGGCGTTTCTCGCGAACGGGGTGCCTGTTTTTGACATCCGTCAGTCGTTTGGGATGACGGATATGCTCGTGTGCGACTGCGCGAAGGGCCTCGCTTTGGCCGAGACCCTGGAGGACAAACACGTGGCCCTGATGCGGGCACACGGCTCCGTAGCCACCGGTGACTCCCTACAGACGGCCGTGTTCCGCGCCGTCTACACAGAGGTCAACGCCCGGATCCAACTGTCTGCAATCTCTATCGCGGACGGCGGTGATATTGAGGCGCTTGAGCCGGAGGAAGGTATCCTGGCAGACGAGATTAATAAGACCGCCGGAATGCGCGCCTGGAACCTCTGGCGGACCGAGATCAGATCACAAAATAATTGGTAGAAAATTATGGAAACTCTAAAGCAAGACCTCGTCGACTGTATCCGGATGCTGGAGTCATCCGACATCATTGACTACAACGGGCACGCGAGCATCAAGCTCGATGACAACCGGCTGCTCATCAATATTGGTTCGTGTCAGCGGAGCTGCCTCACGACCGCTGACATTTGTGAGATTGATTTCGAGGGGAACGTTATCTCGGGGAACGGTAAGCCGCCGCTCGAGTTCCACCTGCACGTGGGAATCTACAAGGTCCGTCCTGACGTGAAAGCGATCGTCCACGCGCACCCCAAGTGGTCGACGTTCCTCACGATGACCGGCCACGACTACCAACCGGTCTACGCGCAAGGAACCTTGGTCTACCCGCTACCTCTCTTAGACTCACCGAACTCGATCAACAACCCGGTGATGGCTGGCAGGCTTGCGGACACGCTCGGTGACAGGCCCGCGGCGCTGATGAAGGCGCACGGCGCGGTGACCGTCGGCGAAACAATCCAAGACGCGTTTGTGCTGGCCAATTACCTGGAAGAGAACAGCTACCGGCAGTACATGGCGATGCAGATCGGTACACCCTACGCGTTTAGCTCGGAAGAGATCGAGAAATGCCGCGAAAAACTGTGGAACCCGGCCCTTTTTGATCGCACCTGGAACCATTTCAAGTCCAAGCTTGCTCCGACCAAACTCTAGGCTCCGGTGATGACGAAACTGACACACGACACCGAAATCAATCTCGCGGGTGTGATGGGTTACCCCATCACACACTCGAGGAGCCCACTGATGCACAACACGCTCATGCAAGAGAATCACGTGCGTGGCGTCTACATCCCTATCGAGATCAAGCCCGGCACCTTGGGTCCGGCGCTCGAGTCGTTACCAAAGCTTGGGTTCAAGGGCGTCAATCTCACGATGCCTCTGAAGCAAGAGGCGATCGCGACGGTCGATGAACTCGACCCGGTAGGAAAACTGATGGGGGCGGTCAGCTGCATCGTGGTCAGGCAAGACAACTCACTGTTAGGTGTCAACAACGACTGGATCGGATTCAGAGACAACCTGAACACGACCTTCCCCGGATGGAAATCGACAACGCAGTCGGCGCTCGTGCTCGGGGCCGGTGGTGGCGGGTTAGCGATCGTATACGCGCTCCTACAGGAGGGTGTAGAGGAGATTGTGATTACTAACCGTTCGCAGGAGCGAGCGGAACAAGTCGCAGATATTTTCAGGGATCGAAACATTGTCGTGAGACCATGGGCCGAGCGTCACTCATTGGTCGCCGAAAGCGACCTGATCGTGAACACAACCAACCAAGGTATGGCAGGACAGACGCCGCTAGATTTGTCCCTAGAGTTAGCCAAAACCGACACCATTGTCGCCGACATTATTTACGTGCCACTGGAGACGACGCTGATCACCGACGCCAAATCGAGGGGGCTACGCACAGTGGGCGGGCTCGGGATGTTGTTGCACCAGTCACGCCCGGCCTGGAAGCTTTGGTTCGGAATCGATCCCGAGATAACTGAAAACCTACGCTCGATAATGGAGCTTGACATCAAGCACACCAATTAACAAAAAGGATACTAGATCCCCGGTAAACAGGCCGCATACCGGGTAGTGGTAACTCTTTGTCTATGCAAAGCCCTCGATGAAGACACCTTCATAAAGCTCTTTTTCCAGTACGTATTCAAACAAACCAAACAAGATCAACCCCAAAGCGACGCTAACACCAATCGACATCGGTAGCTTCTTCCCGCCGAAGAAGTACATAGAGCAGAATGTGTAAACTACAGCGGCCGCAATCAGACCTATAAAATATGCCAAAACTACGTATGCAGTGATCCAGCCAGCCGAACTCAGCAAAGCCTGATTATTCAATCGATCCGTCGTAGTCCCGTCGCTCTGACCTTCATCAACTTGTTTGTCAAACCCAGCCAAAACGAACAGGCAAGTGACTAACATAAAGATGGAAGCCCAGAATGGTATAAACGCAGAAACAGGGCCGTAGTTGGACCCTATATACAAGGTGCCGATAGAAAATCCAGTTAAGGGCAACAACAGCCAAACATTATCTCGGTCAATCTTCATTTTCATACCGGCGTTTCCTTTGTATCAGTCTTTCCCAAAAAACCCTTGAGATAATAGGCAACACATCCAACTATCAGGAGCATGATAACTATC
>RGHP01000106.1 GCA_010024125.1 Gammaproteobacteria bacterium
GCGCGCTATCCATTCAATAGAAAGTCACAGTTTGATACGACCGTCACCGTCACGTTTCCGGGAGGATCCGTCCCGACCAATGGGATCATCATGACGTTCCCGGGCTCCATCTCCACAATGGAATCATACACGTCTCCTTCTCGCCCGCATCGAGATTTTATTATAGGCGTCGTATTGGTTATCGTCATTCTTTTCTTGTGGTATATCATTATTACATCGAACAAAAAAAAATGAGGATGGACACCAGCGCAAATAAGAAAATAAACAATGAACGAAATCACCATGAGCGATAATAAAAAACACGTCCTGGGGACTTGTTTTTTATCTGAAGAACAATTCGTCCTCGCCAATATCCTGCCCACCGCCATCTTCTACCGCCACCCGTACCAAAAGCTCCTCAAGCGCATAGAAATCAGGCCCCTTAGCAAGTGCTTGGCGAATGATGTCTCGTAACTTAGGTTGCGATAGCCCATCTGTCGTTGGGTAAATGGGTGTTAGCGTGTCATCCAAAGGAGGCGGCTCACCCTTGAAGACAGATATCTCTGGATGAATGAACTCAGTCACGCCCTGATGAATCCGAGGCTCGCCAAAAATCCGCACAGAATCGGCACTTTTCAGTGTGGTCAGATACGCGCGTGAAAAGTGAAACAGCCGGATCCTGGCAGCGCCAGTGATATCTTCAAACGTCAGAACTGCCTGCATACGCCGACCAGGAATCACAGATTGCGAGGTGATTTCACCTTCCAGTAATTGTGGTATCCCGGGCTTCAGGCTTGCAATATCGACGCGAGTCGTCCGGTCTTCGTAGCGTGCAGGCAGATGAAATAAAAGATCGCGAAACGAATACAGCCCTAGCCGATTGAGCGCTTGCTCAACTTTGGGGCCAACGCCTGTGAGACTTTGTAATTCGCTACTAGGCTGCCTGGTGTTTGGCATTGAGCTGAGGGCCGACCTGTTTTCTGATGACATCAATTAATAGATCGATTGCTTCAGTTCTTGGGAATTGTTTTCTCCAAGCGATGGCCACGGTACGTGAGGGTTCAGGTTGGGCAAAAGGCTTCGTTGTTAGATACCCAGGAGCATAATTTTCCAACCCTGCCGCTGAGGCTGGCAGGACGGTGACACCCAATCCTGAGGCGACCATATGGCGCAAGGTTTCAAGTGAACTTCCCTCAGCAACGACACTATTTCGATCATGTGCTGATCGAGATAACGCAGGGCACGCGTCAATGACTTGATCTCGGAAACAATGTCCTTCTCCGAGGAGCAGAACATTTTCCGTGTGCAATTGTTTAGGCGGGATACTCGATTCGTTCGTCCATGGATGATTTGCTGGTAGCAGGACCTCAAATGGTTCGCTGTAGAGCTCGCGCACCTCAACATCCGGTTCTGTAAACGGCAGTGCGACGATGATGGCATCGAGTTGGCCCTTTTTGAGCATCTGTCGAAGCGTGCCGGTAAAGCTTTCTTCGATATAGAGCTTCATGCGTGGTTCGGCAGTCTTGAGAGCGGGTAATAGAGCAGGGAATAAATATGGCCCAATGGTATAAATCGCGCCGAGACGCAGCGGTGCCAAAAATGGATCTTTGACGTGATCGGACAGTTCTTTAAAGGAATCGACTTCTCGCAAAATATTGCGCGCTTTTTCCACCAACTGTTCAGCTACAGCAGTCAGATGAACGCCCGTTTTGCTCCGCTCGAACAGGGTGACCCCGAGTTCATCTTCCAGTCGCTTCACGCCGATAGACAAGGTAGGCTGACTGACAAAGCATTTGGCAGCAGCGCGGCCAAAATGTTTTTCGTCGGCGACGGCGATGATGTATCGAAGTTCTGTGAGGGTCATTGTTGTGTCTAATCCTTGGGATATCCTCATCCTAGGCTGTGGTCAGTTGGGTGGCAACCTGAAAACGGTGCTTGAGGTAGAAAAATTTGATGTATTGGGTGTTCGACGAACCAAGATTCCAAATGACCCAACGATGATGAGTCTCGATCTTGAGGCCGTCGATAGCTGGGATCAATTGGCACAACTGCCGCTTGCACCACATGCAGTCATTGTCGCAATCGTGACTCCAGATGCTCGAACTGAAGAAGCCTATCGGTCTCGCTATGCAGGGGTTTCGGAGCGACTGCGTCAATTTGCGTCATTACCTGGGCGGCAGCATCCGGTGATTTGGGTCAGCTCGACGGCTGTTTTCGGTCAGCATCAATTGGGGTTTTTGGATGAGTCGGTGCCAGCTGATCCTGATCACTGGCGAGGTCATTGTGTTCGCGAGGCAGAATGCAATATTGAGCAGATCAAGGCACCCATAACGGTGATTCGTTTCACAGGGCTCTACACGGCAAAGAGCATGGTTCGACTCAGCGATCCGGAACTCAGAAAACAACTGAATCCAGAGACCGTATCGAATCGCATGCATCGCGAGGATGCAGTTTCTTGGCTAGGTGCTTTAACGCGGTTTCACCTGAAGGGTGAGAAGGCCCCACAACTCATCCATGGAGTTGATGAGGGGTCGGCTCACTATCGGCAGATTTTTGATTTGTTGGATGGGGTCACTACGCAGATTCAACCCGCCATGACTGGGCGTATCGTCGAGTCGCGTTATCGAGATCGGATGCCTGCACTGCGGTATCCGACCTGCGAGGCGGTGATCAGCTCACCATAATTCCATCGACTTCGACCCGAGCACCCTTGGGAAGTTCGGCGACTCCAATGGCTGCGCGTGCAGGGAAGGGCGCTTCAAAGAACTCTTCCATCACCTGATTTACAACGGGGAAATGCGTGAGATCAGTGAGGAACACATTGACCTTCACGAGGTGATTGAGGCTGCCTCCTGCTGCTTCACAAACTGCTTTTAAATTCGTGAACGCCTGACGGACCTCGGCCTCAATATTTCCTTCAACTAAGGCCATGCTCTCTGGAATAAGAGGGATTTGGCCTGATAGGTAGGTAGTTTGTCCAACCTTGACTGCTTGAGAATAGGTTCCAATCGCAGCAGGTGCATTTGCTGTCGCAATAAAGCTTTTGTTCATGATTAGGCTCGTATACGTGAGATTTTCATAACCGACTTGATGCGTCGGATTTGACGGACAACATTCGCAAGATGTTGTCTATCGCGTACCCCGACTTCAAGAACGATCACACTGGTTTTCGCATCACGCTCTTCACGGTTGATGCGATCAATCGCTGCATCTGCTTCTGAGACCGCAGATGCAATATTGGCAATGATGCCGGTTTCCGCTTCAACAAGAATTTTTAAAGCGGTGTAGAACTCACCATTGAGATCATCATCCCAAGTGAGGAAAACACATTTCTCCGGATTGTCCCGGATCTCTGAGACGTTATGACAGGTCTCATGATGGATAACCATCCCACGACCTTTCGAAATATGGCCAACGATCGGATCCCCAGGAATTGGACGGCAACACTTCGCGTAGCTCGTCAGAAGCCCTTCAGAGCCCTTGATTGCGAGAGGTCGTGTATCGCCACTCTGTGAGAGTTTTGCAGGCTCTGCATCGGCATCCGGCGTCAGTCGTCTGGCAACCGAGTAGGCAACTCGATTACCAAGGCCAATGTCCTCTAAGATGTCATCAAATTCTGTGAGTTCAGCTTCGCTGACGAGATTCAGTTTTTGCTCTTCTGTCACTTGCTCAAAACTCGATCCGAGATTTGCCAGGGCTCGACTTAAGAGCCGTTGTCCGAGGCTAACGGACTCTGAGCGTTGCTGATTCTTCAAGAAGTGGCGGATTGCGGAACGTGCTTTACCGGTTACGACAAATGATAGCCACGCCAAATTCGGTTTCGCATGCTTGGCGGTCACGATCTCAACTGTTTGGCCTGATTGAAGAACGGTTGAGAGTGGTGCGAGCGCTTTATCGATTCGACAGGCAACACAACGGTTGCCGACATCGGTGTGCACGGCATATGCAAAATCAACGGCTGTCGCCCCAGTGGGTAACTCCATGATTTTGCCTTTGGGCGTGAAAATGTAGATATCGTCCGGGAATAGGTCGATCTTCACATTCTCGATGAACTCAAGCGAATTCCCTGCGCGCTGCTGAATCTCGAGCAAACCTTTAACCCAACGATTGGTTCGCTGGACCGCTGCAGTGTCGTCAGATCCTGCTTTGTAGAGCCAATGTGCTGCAATTCCACCAGATGCCATGGCATCCATTTCCGATGTGCGAATTTGGATTTCGATTGGTACGCCATGCATGCCAAAGAGTGTGGTGTGCAGGCTTTGGTACCCATTTGCCTTTGGAATGGCGATGTAATCTTTGAATCGACCGGGACGCGGTTTGTACAAATTATGCACAATCCCAAGCGTCCGATAACAATCATCGACTGAGTCGGTCACGATCCTGAATGCGTAGACGTCCATGATGTCTGAGAACGATTTTCTCTGATCCCGCATTTTTCGGTAGATACTGTTGGCCGCTTTTTCACGGCCTTCAACCCGCGCCTTGATACCACTCTTGTCGAGTGCACCTTCGAGTGATTCGAGAATTTCGGCTACGATCTTTTTCCGGTTACCTGCGACATTCTGTACAGCTCGCTCGATACGTTCGATTCGCATTGGATACATTGCACGATAGGCGAGCTCGTGGAGTTCGCTACGCAGTTCGTACATGCCGAGTCGGTTTGCGATGGGGCTGTAGATGTCGAGTGTTTCTTTGGCGATTCGGCGGCGTTTTTCGGGATTCAGTGATCCAATGGTTCGCATGTTGTGAAGTCGGTCAGCGAGTTTCACGATGATGACTCGAATATCACGAGCCATCGCGAGCGTCATTTTTTGGAAATTCTCTGCTTGTGCTTCGGCACGTGTTTCAAAGCTAATGTGGGTCAGTTTACTGACGCCATCGACGAGCTCAGCAACAGCTTCACCAAACTGCGATTGCAGTGCGTCTTTAGCGATTCCGGTATCTTCGATGACGTCGTGCAGCATCGCAGCCATGAGGCTTTGATGATCCATACGCATATCTGAAAGAATTTCAGCAACCTGAAGCGGATGGATAATGTAGGGGTCGCCGGATCGACGTTTTTGACCGTCGTGCGCTTGTTCAGAATAGAGATATGCGCGTCTGACCTGACGGATTTCATCATCCTCTAGGTATCGGGTCAGACGGCTGCATAAGCCGTCAATGGTTTCGACGGCGGCGTTCATGACTTAGAAATCGTTATCGAATACAGGCTGACGTGGTTCGAAACGTGCGCGAGCCAATTCGAGTTCAGCTTCAGTTTTCGCGTCTTCCGCATCCAATGCTTCACGATTAATTAAACCTTCAGCGATCTCGCGCAATGCGATGACTGTTGGCTTGTCATTTTCTTCCGCTACCAATGGGTCTTTGCCACCAGTAGACAGCTGACGCGCGCGGCGCGTGCCTAGCATTACGAGTTCGAAACGATTCTCGACGTTTTCGAGACAGTCTTCGACAGTCACTCGAGCCATGGTTAATCCTCAGTTAAAAATCAGGAAGCCCAACAGTATATGCAATTTATTGTTGGCCGAGAAGTTTTTCTAGAAAATTCGGGTGTTTAGATTGGATTTGAGGACGACGTTGTCTGTGACTCACAATGATCGACTTCAACTGCTCGAGCGCGATTTCAAAATCATCGTTGATGACCCAGTAGTCAAAATATGGTGCCTGCTCGATGGTTTCATCGGCTTCAGCCATCCTCGAATCGATGATCGAAGTATCGTCTTGCTTACGCCCAATCAAGCGTTCTCTCAGGGCTTCACGGGTGGGCGGAAGAATGAAAA
>RGHP01000107.1 GCA_010024125.1 Gammaproteobacteria bacterium
TGGCGACCATTTGCTTTTATTGGATTGATCAATAACGCGGTTCCTTTCAGCTTGATCAGTTTTGGTCAGACCGAAATCACAGGATCGCTGGCATCGATCATCAATGCATCAACTCCGATTATGACTGCTTTAGTGGCGCATCAGCTGACTACTGATGAGCGCCTTTCTCTACATAAAGCCTTGGGGATCGGCTTTGGATTTAGCGGTGTATTAGTTTTGTTTGGGCCTGCCGCATTTGATGGTGGAGCTTCTTTGCTTGGGATGGCTGCCGGTTTGAGTGCAACGATCTGCTATGCCTTTGGCTCAGTGTATTCAAAGCGGTTAAAAACGAATCCACCGATGTTAAATGCAACAGGCCAAGTCTTTTATGGAACCCTTTGGATGTTTCCCGTGGTGATGGTTATCGATCAGCCGTGGACCCTCGCGATGCCCGGATTGGGCCCTTGGTTGGCGATGCTCGGTATCGGTTTATTATCAACGACTCTCGCCTTTTTTATCTATTTTCGTGTGCTGCAGACCGCTGGTGCCAGTAATGTGGTCTTGGTTACGTTTTTGGTTCCGGTCAGTGCGTCAGGGTTAGGTATCGCCTTTCTGGGCGAGCAGCTTGAGTTACAGCATGTCGTTGCCTATCTGTTGATTGCATCAGGGCTTGCTGTGATTGATGGACGAATAGTTGCAAAAGTGAGTCAGTTGAGACTAAAGTCGCACCCGTAGAGTGGGAAATCGTTAAACGGAGTTTCGATGAAAAAAGCACTCATTGCATTGTGCTGTCTCGCCTCGTCTTTTTCGTTTGCCGAGACAGAAAAAGCCACTTTTGGTGGTGGTTGTTTTTGGTGTTTGGAACCGCCCTTTGAATCGATTCATGGTGTTAGCTCTGTTGTTTCAGGTTACGCAGGTGGTTCGGTCCCTAATCCAAGCTATGCCCAGGTAACCTCTGGCCAAACCGGTCATATCGAAGTGGTCGAAGTGACCTATGATCCGCGTATCGTTGATTACCAAACCTTACTGAATACCTTTTGGAGGCAGGTTGATCCCACAGATGCCGGTGGACAGTTTGTTGATCGTGGCTCTCAGTACCGTACGGTCATTTTTACGCATTCAGAGTCGCAGAGAGCGCTCGCACTTGAGTCAAAAGAGCTTTTGAACGCTGCACAAATCTTTGATGCGCCAATCGTTACTGAGATTTTGCCTGCGCCAACATTTTATCAAGCTGAGGATTACCATCAGGATTACTACAAAACTAACGCGTTGCAGTACAAGTTTTATCGATATCGTTCGGGAAGGGATCAATTTTTAGACCGCGTATGGTCTAAGCATCAGGGGTTCCAGATATTTAGTGATCGAGGCTTGAAAGAGAGTGCATATCGAAAGCCAAGCATGGAAGAAATTCGCGTCCGTTTGACGCCGCTTCAGTATCAAGTGACGCAGGAAGATGGCACAGAGCCGCCGTTCCAAAATGCGTTTTGGGATCAGAAAGCGGACGGAATCTATGTCGATATTGTGAGTGGGGAGCCGTTATTTAGCTCGTTACATAAATACGATTCTGGAACGGGATGGCCTTCCTTTTGGCAACCGCTTGAGCCGCAACATATTGTGGAAAAGGATGACACCAAGCTTTGGATGAAACGGGTTGAAGTTCGGTCTAAATTTGGTGATTCGCATCTTGGCCATGTCTTTCCAGACGGTCCTGCGCCGACCGGCTTGCGGTATTGCATCAATTCGGCAGCTCTCGATTTTATCCCTGTGTCGCAACTTCAGGCGCGTGGATATGAGAAATATTTAACGCAATTTGAGAATGCGCTGAATCAGTGATTGAAAGGATCGAAATCGGTCCTATCATCGATGTACTGATAGATAACAATGAGGATGCCCCATGCCAGTCACTATCTCACACCGTGGCGATATGATCGAAGTCGCCGGAAATTTGCCTACGGTCGGATCAAAAGCTCCGGATTTCTCGCTCGTCGCGAACGATTTGTCTGAAATTACTCTGGCTTCATACGCTGGAAAGAATTTGATTTTAAATATTTTCCCGTCAATTGATACGCCAACGTGTGCAAAGAGCACCCGTCGTTTCAATGAAGAGTTGTCGGCACTCGATAATACGCATGTGCTTTGTGTAAGTGCGGATCTTCCATTTGCGCAGGCACGTTTCTGTGGTGCTGAAGGACTTGAGCGTGTTGAGACCGGATCAACCTTCCGATCAACATTTTCTGATGATTATGGTGTCACCATTCTTTCTGGGAAATTAACAACGCTCACAACGCGTGCAGTGATCGTTATTGGACCAGATGGTGTGGTTAAGCACGTCGAGCTTGTTCCTGAGATTGGTCAAGAACCTGATTACGACGCGGCACTCGCATCACTGTAATTATTTAAGTAGCGAGGCGATCGATTCACGGGTCGCCTCGGTTGCGTCTTCCGCTTCTTTGGTTAAGCGTTCATATACTTCAATGATTTGATTGGCCATCTCGGTCAATTCACTGCCACCACCCGACTGCCCGCCAGTGTGCGTGATCAATACAGGTTCACTGAGAGAATCATTGAGTTCCTGAATCAAAAGCCATGCACGTCGATAGGACATATTGATCGACTTAGCTGCTTTAGATAGTGAATGTTCCTTTTGGATTGCTCGAAGCAGTGCGATTTTTCCTGGGCCTAACAGTGTGTCATTGTCCCCAAGCACTAGCTTCAGCTTCAGTCGTGGCGCAGGCATTGTTAGCAGTCTTTGTCTTTCACCTTTCGCGTTGTTTTGCGAGGGTGGAGTACGTAACAGGTTCCGATTTCGTTATCACCACGAGTAACAAACATTCGGTATGGATTGCTCTTCACGACGACGTTAAGTGGATCGCCATAGGAACGTTCAAATGATGCTGACGCACCGCCGAGAACGAGTAGTGAGCACTTCGTCATCGATTTATGAGTAACACTGACTCCAACCTCAGCCAGATTATTCACAATATCTTTGCAAAATTCCTGGCTGGTATCGGAGCGCGTGAAGTCACGAGCGGCGACGGTAGTTGTGCTCAGTAACACGAGGCTTAGTAGTGCGATCAGTTTTTTCATACTGAGAGCCTAACAAGCCTTTTACTGACTGAACAGTGTCAGTGAGTCATTCCGTGATGGTTTGAATCTGAAGGCTTACTGTTTGCGATTAAGCGCATCACTTTGACACCGGCCCAACCCATGACACCGATCATGAGTGCCACGATGACAAGGCTTGGCCACAGCGTATTAAAGGTTTCAATATCGATTCCAAACATGGGATTTCTCTCCTCATTCCACTGACCTTAGGTTAGACCTCGGTACAAGTGGTGGAGTGGGCCATGCTTCTGAAGACTTGATCGAGATCAGTTGGCGCGTTCGTCGAGCTCCATGAAGCGGAGAAACTTCAGTTCTAGATCGTTTTGTAATGCTTGATAGCGCGCACTTTCTGCTGCGGCATGCTCTGGGTCGGATTGGAAAAACTCAGGGTTCGCCATCGCCTCCTCAAGCGTTTTGATTTGCTCCTCCATTTGTTCGATTTCGATACTGAGCGCGTCATATTCGCGTTTTTCGTGGAAGGCGAGTTTCTTCTTAGTCTCAGTTTTCGGCGGCGCTGGATCACTTGTCTGATCGATCGGTTTTTTTTCAACAGCTTTTTCGGCAGGCCGCTGTCTGAGCCAGTCACTGTAACCACCAACATACTCTCGAAGTGCATGATCTGGATCGAAGGACCAAATACCCGTGACGACTGAGTCGAGGAAATCACGATCGTGACTGATGACGATTAATGTGCCTTGATAGCCAAGCAACGTATCGCGAAGAATATCGAGAGTCTCGAGATCCAGATCGTTGGTTGGTTCATCCATGATCAACAAGTTAGCAGGTCTCAAAAAGAGTCGTGCTAAGAGAAGTCTGTTACGTTCCCCGCCAGAGAGCATCCGAGTTGGTCCACGTGCACGCTCAGGAGAAAACAGAAAATCTTGCAGATATCCAATGACGTGCTTTTTACCGCCACCAACTTCAACGAAGTCAGAGCCATGTTGGAGATTGTCGATAACCGATGCATCATCATCGAGCGTTTCTCTTAACTGATCAAAGAGCGCGATTTCCAGATTGGTTCCGAGTTTGGCAGTTCCCGACGTTGGATCAATTTGACCAAGTAGCGTTTTAATCAGTGTACTTTTGCCTGCGCCATTAGGTCCGATCACTCCAATGCGATCACCACGTAGAACGGTTGTGGAGAACCCTTCAAATAGTTTTTTGTCGCCGAGAGTAAGGCCTAATTCTTCTGCCTCGATCACAAGACGTCCCGATTTCGAGGCGTCAACGAGTGTGAGATCAGCTGTCTGTTGACGCTCTCTGCGTGCTGCGCGCTCGCGTCTGAGCTGTTCAAGCGCTCGAACGCGGCCTTCGTTCCGAGTACGCCTTGCTTTAATACCTTGGCGAATCCACTCCTCTTCTTTTGCGAGCTTTTTATCGAAAGCAGCAAATTGGTCGGCTTCTGCTGCGAGTTCTTGGTCGCGTCTTTCGAGGTAGGTCTGATAGTTGCACTCGTAACTTCTTAACGTGCCGCGATCGAGTTCGACGATGCGTGTTGCAAGCGCATCAAGAAATCGTCGATCGTGAGTGATGAATAAAACAGCTCCCTGGAACAATCGAATCTGTTCTTCCAACCATTCGATTGCCGGAATGTCTAAATGGTTGGTTGGTTCATCGAGAAGTAGCAGGTCCGGTTCAACGACGAGCGCCCGTGCAAGCAACACGCGGCGTTTCATGCCGCCTGAGAGTGCATTGAACTGTGTATCAGGGTCTAAACCGAATTTCGACAGAGTTTGATCGACCATTTGTTCGACGCGCCAACCATTGGCCGTTTCGAGCGCGTGCTGGCAAGACTCGAGTTCTTGCATGTTTTTGTCTGATGGATCTTCAGAGACAGATTTCAGTACACGGTGGTACCGTTCCAGCAGTGGGGTCAATTCGCCGAGACCTGAGGCAACAACTTGAAATATGGTTCCATCGGTCCCGGTCGGTACATCTTGGACAAGTCGTGCGACTTTCAGGGTCGAACTTTTATTGATTTCACCTGAATCTGCGAGAATTTCGCCAGCGATCAATTTCATCAGCGTCGATTTACCAGCACCATTTCGACCGAGTAATCCGATCCGCTCTTTTGGCTGAATTTTCAGACTGAGATTCTCGAGAATGGCTGGACCACCAAAGCTCACCTGAATATTTTGTATGGATAAAACGCTCATTCGACTCCCCCTTCGAAGCCAAGTTGACGCCAAGCTTCGTAAAGGACGATTGCGACGGAATTTGAAAGATTAAGACTCCGATTGTTCGGACACATCGGAATACGAATCACTTCACTAACGTTACTATGATTACGCACATCTTCCGGCAGACCGCGTGTTTCAGGGCCAAATAATAGAACGTCATCGGGTTGATAGGTGATCGTGTCATAGGCTGTGGTGCCTTTTGTTGAGAGCGCAAAAATCCGTTTTCGAGCTGTCTCGACGTAATGTTCCCATGACTCAAATGGTTGATGGTGGTTATGTTCTTCTTCCTCTGGTTGTAAGGAAGGAAGTTAATGTAGAAGAAAGTATTGATGAAATGAATCATAATCTGATTCTAAAAACTCTAGACGAAGATTGTCCTAAAAAGGTTCTTATTGCTGCTAAGTCTACAAAATCTATTATTTCCTTAATTACAGAGACGGATTTTTTTTCTC
>RGHP01000108.1 GCA_010024125.1 Gammaproteobacteria bacterium
GCGAGATCAAACTCGTCGGCCATCACCGACTCGATCAAATGCCATGCGAGTTCGGGATGTCCCTGCATCTCAGGGACTTTCCGTGGGCCCCACCCTTCATCAGCCGGTCTGAATGACTCGCCAACACCGACCGTAAAAGTGGAGTAGCTATCGAGCGAAAATTCTGTCGCATGATCGTTGTAGACGATGATATTGACATCTGGGGTGTTGGCCTCGTGCCACTCCCTCAGAGGCTCTAGTCCTTCGAAAAGACTTTTCCAATATACCTCTTGGGTCTTCCCGTTATCCATTGCAGCGCCCAGACCGGGCACGTGCGATGTGCCCATTCCAGCGATTAGTTTAGCCATTGTTCCATTCCTCAACTGAGCGATTACCCGTTATCGGACGCCCGCCTTCGATCATCATTTGCTGAAACTCGTCAAATGTGAGCCTCGGCTCTGCCATCTGTCCGTACATGACTTGCGGAGGTTGCCTGTCGAACGACACAAGCTTAAAGGCGTAGTAAACATTTGCTCCAAGCTTCAAAAGATCGAGATACCGACGCTCTAAAACGGCTAGCTTTTGCTCTTCTGTCATCTTAAACGTATCTAGGTATGCCCTCTCGTCCCGAGCAAACTGATCTCGACTCGCTGCCTTATTGAGACTCATCAAAAACATATTTACATGGTAGCCCTTGCGGTATGTGCGGCTATCGAGGGGATAGGTGCCTGGGATTTGGTCGTAGTCTCTTTCCATAAAAATCCTTTGTCGTTACTACTTGCGGTCCTCGAAATGGTAACTAACCACAAAAAAAGCGGTCGAGGTGGAGTGTAAAATCAATAACGCCCTACGCTTCACAAACATGAAATGGCAATCGAGATGACCTTTGCACTGGATGATATCAAAAATAGTTGTATGTACTGGACTCGAATTCAAAATAAAAACACTATGATCTTGATATAAATTAGGTCTTCAAAATATTGCTTGCGACTGAGTGGCTGGGATTATGCACAACTGGAACGAACAGCTTGATGGGCTGATAGGGATCATAGAGACCATGCGTAAGCGTGCCGATCACCGCGAATTGATAGCGATCGCTGGACCCCCGGGCTCAGGGAAGACGACTTTAGCTAAAACTCTAGCCGACAGACTCGCTCACTGCTCCTATTTATCAATGGACGGTTTCCACCTTGACAACCCTATACTCATTCAGAAGGGTTTGCGTGAACGCAAAGGTGCGCCTGAAACATTCGATGTAGGTGGATTCAAGCACCTACTTCAGCGTCTCAGGAAAAAAGAAGAGGTCTACGTTCCCGACTTCGACCGACAGACCGAGCGGACCATCAACTGCGCATATCCGATACCAAACCATCATGACTTGGTAATCGTGGAGGGCAACTATCTACTGCTCGATGAGCCCGTGTGGAGAGACCTAGACGACTATTGGGACCTGGCAGTGTTTGTCCAAATCGACCTAGATACAATCAGAACACGCCTTCAAAAACGGTGGATAGTTCAGGGGTTTAGCGAGGAGAAAGCGGCTCACTGGATCGAATCAAACGATATCCCCAATGCGGAGAGGGTTCTAAAATGCAGGGTTCCTGAAGACGTCACACTCCACGCCTCCGGCTAGTCATTGGCTGACCCAGAATTCGGGGGAACGCTCTCTTAATTTCACAAGGCGGTAAATCATCGTGGTTTTAGGAACGAGCAGCCCATGTTGCTTGGCCCGCTCAGAGACAAACCCGTTGAGTGCATCGATCTCGGTTAGCCGGCTCTGCTGGAGGTCTTGAACCATCGAGGGCTTGTGGTAGGTGTGATTTGCACAAGCCATATCAATCAACCCATGCACGTCGTCCGCAGAAACCCGGACGCCTTCAGCTAACCCGACCCGGATCACTTCATCCGCTATCTCGTGAGCCAACTGCTTCCCGTCAGCAAACTCCTCCAGTAGACCAGGCGAACCATCGACCAACGCGCAGAGACCGTTCATGGCGACGTTGAAACATGCCTTGTTCCAGATTCTCACATCTGGCTCGTTCGTCAGCTCGACAAGGAACCCCGCGCTGCAGAGCAAATCCACCACCTCTGTTGTATAACTTAGACCTTCTTGAACGAAGGGGCCTAGCCAAGACTTAGCCTGACCGTGAGTCTCTACATTACCGACGCCACGGAGATCTGCCGGCACCATCGTCACACCGTGGGTAACCATTGATGGGGCTCTCACGATGGCTGATAGCCGCTGACCGTGACCAAGCCCATTCTGCATAGTAACCAGGTGCGCAGAAGGCATGTGTCTCACAACACTCTTAGCCGCTGTCATCAGGTCCTGGGCCTTAGTAAAAAATATGCAGAGATCCGTGGTATCAGCCTGTTCGATCGAGCAAGCCCGCACGCCAATAGTATCGATCTCTCCATCAACTTCGAACGTGATACCACCAGCATTGATGCTGTCGAGTGCTTGCTGGTTTCGTCCGATCAGTTGAACCGGTGTGCCGCTCTTCGCTATACGGGCAGCGAATAATGTACCTAGCGCGCCTGGGCCGATAATCGAGACACTCACATTACGCACCTAGCAGTCTTGGTAACCAAAGGACCAATCCTGGGAACATGAGAATTAGTACAACACGCACGATTTCTGAAGCGAAAAATGGTGTCACGCCCTTGAAAATCGTTGCCATCGGGACGTTTTTAGCCATCGCTGAAATCACAAAGACATTCATTCCCACAGGTGGCGTAATTAGGCCCAGTTCCACAACAATCAGAGCCAAGATTCCAAACCAGATCTTTAGATCTTCCGTACTCATGCCAAAATCGAGGTCAATAATCACCGGCCAGAAGAATGGAATGGCCAACAAAATCATCGATAGCGAATCCATAAGACACCCGAGAATGATCAATCCGAGCAACAGAAGGATCATAATCATCATAGGCTCTAGGCCTGATCCGCCCAACATCTCGGCCATCGCCTGCGGGACCCCACCCCTTGCCATGAAGATCTTGAGCATCTCTGCGCCCAAAAGAATCAGATAGATCATGCCTGTAGTTTTTGCTGTATCTAAGCCCGCAAACTTAAGATCTATGACGGAGACCCGACCACGGGCGATCGCGTAAGCACCGACTAAAAACACGCCTACCGCTGCTGCCGGGGTTGGGTTAAAAACACCAAAAAATATCCCGCCAATCACGCAACCAAAAATCAACAATACGGGAAGAACGCCGAACGTTGCCTCCCAAAACTGATCTCGCCCAATTGAGTCGCGTGCCGGTCCACTGTTTGGGAACACCCGGACATAAATCATTATTGTCAGAAGAAATAGAACAACCGCTATGATTCCTGGAACAAAAGCGGCCATAAACATCGTGACAATATTTGCCTCGACCAGAATCGCATAAATGACTAAGACGACAGACGGAGGTATTAGAATCCCGAGAACGCCACCGGCCGCGAGCGTTCCGGTCGCGAGCGACGGCTTGTAGTTATATTTCTCGAGCTCTGGGAGAGCGACTTTTCCCATCGTGGATGCGGTCGCAAGCGAAGAACCACACACGGCACCAAAACCTGCACACGCGACGATCGCTGACATCGCCACACCGCCCCGAGCCCAACCGAGCCATGCGTTCGCTGCCCGAAACAGCTCCTGACTGAGCCCCGCCCTCGACGCCAGATTCCCCATCAAAACAAACATCGGGATGACCGACAGGTCGTAGATGGAAAACTGAATATAGGTTAGGTCTTTGAGCTGGGATAAAAAAATCGCCGGGCCATTTAAGACTGTTACACCGATCCCTCCCACGATGATCATCCCAAAGGCGATCGGGATCCGGAGCGCAATGAGAACAATAAGACTGCCCAGACCCATTAAGCCTACAACTAATTCATGTTCCACTAATGATGTTCTCCAAGAGCCTGTTGGATTGGTGAATTCGCCGCTTTTTCCGGAAATATTAGGGTGATCAGAGCCGCCACAGTCCACAGCGCCAATGAGCAAATAGCGGGTACGAACGCATACCAAATCGGAATTTGCAGAATGGTAGTTGTCTCTAAATAGGTTTGATAGTCCAGCAATCCTTCATAGGTGCGTGACACGAGGAGTAACGAAAACCCAATCGCTAAGACTGAGCCTGCGCGACTTAAAAACCGAATAAATCTATCGGAAGCTTTCGAAGTAAATATATCAGCCGAAACATGAGCAAATGTCAGTTGGCAATAAGGAAGAAACATGAACGCAGCGATAGCCACACACATCTCGGTCAGCTCAAAATCACCAGGAAACGGAGTCGCGAAGAGGAAACCTGTCACTGATGAAACTGTCGCCATCAACACGACACACACCAACACCAGACAACCGGCCAGCGCCCACCACTCAATAAAACGAATAGGGAGCTCAACGAGCCCCCTATTCAAGGATGATGACTGAGTCATGAAGTTACTTAGAATGCTTGGCCACAAGCTTACGTGCGGTCTCAACTAATTTACGACCGTCGATACCTTTCTCACCAACCTCAGAGATCCAACGATCTACTACTGGCTCAATTGCGTCCCTGAATGCTTGTGTCTCGGCTTCAGTTAACACGACGTGCTCATTGCCGGCCTTGACAGCGACACCGATTCCGCCCTTGTCTGAATTTGACCAGATCGTTCCAACCTCAGCGACCCAAGCCTCTGAGTTCACCTCGTCGATCGCTTTTTGTATATCTTTCGGAAGTGAATTCCAGGTGTTTTGATTCATCGTTACCTGGAACGTTGTGGTACCGAAACGGACCCCGTTGTGGCCCTCGATTTGATACTTGGTTAAGTCTTGAAGCTTAAGCGGTGGAATAATTTCCCATGGAATTAACGCGCCATCCACGACTTTCTTCGACAAGGCCTGTGGTAACGCGGGGACAGGCATTGCCGTAGGCGCAGCACCCAATGCCTCGATCACCCACGAACCTGTCCGGGTCGGGATACGGAGCTTCATGCCCGCAACATCGGCTGGCGTGCGAACGAGCTTGTCCACGGTATGAATCGCCTGTCCTTGGTGCACATGCAGGAACATAACTTTGGTCCCGGCATACTCTTCGGCCAAGTACTCGTCAAACATTTCACGCATCGCAAGGTTCGTGGCGCGAGGATCGTTGGTGTGAATAAACGGGAGCTCAAACACCTCAGTCCGGGGGAACAGGCCAGGTGTGTAACCATTGACGGTCCAGACGATATCAACAACACCATCCCGGGCTTGTTTAATCAGCTGAGGCGGTTTACCACCCAATGACATCGCTGGGTAGATATCGATTTTTACCCGACCACCGGTCTTTTCTTCAATTTGCTTGGCCCATGGCTCTAGCATCTTGGTGTGCGCCGGGGCTTTTGGTCCAAGAAGGTGGTGTAACTTCAAAGTGTAGTCAGCCGCAAACGCAGAGCTCGCTACGAGTAGTGATGCCGCGATCCCTACCGCTTTGCTCAAAAGGTTTTTCTGCACCGTCATCTTATTTTTCTCCGTGTGTTTGTTTTGATATCAAAGACGTGACAGTTATAACAAAATCAATCCTGATAGTCCGCCAGTTTTTTTGACGCTTAATGAACTGAATACAGTGTATCCTCCTCGACTTAGTTAAGTCAGCCATATTCACTCAATCTTTTCTGGACAATACATGCCATCGCTACCAAACAGACAACAATGGTTGATCACGATTATCACGGTGCTCTGCGGGGCTGTTTGCGGTGTGCACATCGCGAAGC
>RGHP01000109.1 GCA_010024125.1 Gammaproteobacteria bacterium
CAGCTGTCGCCTTGGGAAGATTTGCTTGAACGCGTGGGTAAACAGCGCGACAAGCAGGCTTTTGCACAGCTCTATGAGCATTTTGCGCCGCGTTTGAAATCTTTTTTGATGCGGCTGGGCAGTGAGCCCGGCATCGCTGAGGAGATTGTGCAAGAAGCGATGGTCATGGTCTGGAGGCGTGCGGAAATCTATGATTCCCGCCAAGCCGGAGCCAGCACCTGGATCTTCACCATTGCCCGTAACAAACGCATTGATCGGCTGCGGCGGGATAACCGTCCGTTGCCCGATATGACCGATCCGGCCTTCCTGCCAGACCCTGTGGAAACAGGGGAACTCTCTGTCTCACGCATTGAGGAAGAGGATCGGGTGCGCCACGCTTTGAAAAATTTACCTGAAGAGCAAGCCAAAATGATCTTTTCTGCGTACTATGAGGAAAAGTCCCACAGAGAAATCGCTGATGAAAGTGGTGTTCCTCTTGGTCGGCTCTACCAGCAAGCAAAGGCACCAGCAGCACTACCCCACTGACTTTTTACTCTTCATTGGGCCAGATGCGTTTTTCAGCATCAATTGAAGATCGGGCGGATCAAAGTATCCGCCCTCTTCATCATGAATCCAGTACTTTTCCTTGGGCGGCTGATTGACCGTTGATAGGATCTCGTCAGTACGACCTTCAACTTGCCATAAGTCATAGCTCAATTGCATTCTGCACCAGAGACCTGGCGAACCACCGATAATTGCACTGAGCCGGATTGCCATCTCGGGGGATATTCCCGATCTAAGGTTCGCAATATCAGATAACTGCTTACGCGAACAACCGAGATACCCAGCCGCTTCTGTGATGGTCCAATCGAGTGCTTCGATATCCTCCCGCACCTGTCGACCGGGATGAGGAGGATTAAACATACGCATCAATCAAATCTCCTAGTGATAATCGAACAAATCAACATCGTGGGCGCCTTCGCCATCAACCCATCGAAAAATAATTCGATAGTTTGCTGAGATTCGAACAGACCAAAAGCCGTTCAAGTTTCCACGCAAACGATGCAGACGATCTTGAGGCCTCGTAACTTGCTCTAGCGAGTAGGCATCATCTAAACGGGACAAAACACTTTCCACGCGAGCTTGGTTTGCAAACCGAAGACCGCGAACGAATCCTGACCTATAAAACCGAGCTAGACGCTTTGATTTAAAACTCACTATCGCGATAAGTGTAACCTCTCACCTATCAAATTCAAGCTGACTGATTGATCAGAAGTTAGTGGAAATTTCGGGGAGAAGAACTGACTTGGACTTGAGTCCAAGTCAGTTATTTAGACGACTGAACGCTTTGCCGCTTCCAGTGTATTGGCTAAAAGACAGGCAATTGTCATAGGGCCAGGGCCGCCCGGAACTGGAGTGATGGCACCTGCCACTGTCGAGGCATCATCAAAATCGACATCACCAACAAGCTTGCCCTTCCCGTCTGCTGTTTCAATGCGGTTAATTCCAACATCTAAAACGATTGCACCAGGCTTGATCCAATCCGCTTTAACCATCTGAGGGCGACCCACTGCCGCAACCAAAATATCTGCTTGACGGCATACCGCTGGCAAATCCTGAGTCTTCGAGTGCGCAATGGTTACAGTCGCCGATTCATTGAGTAGAAGCGCCGCCATCGGACGGCCCACGATATTCGAGCGACCGATAACAACAGCATTCTTGCCCGCGATATTTGGCTCAACTGATTTCAAAAGCTTGAGACAACCCAGTGGTGTACAGGGAACAAAAGGCTCGCCACTGGTCCACAACTCGCCGACATTACTGGTGTGAAACCCATCAACGTCTTTCGCAGGATCAATTGCCTCAATCACATCTTTCGAATCCAAATGCTCAGGTAGTGGTAACTGAACCAGAATGCCATGCACCGCTGGATCTGCATTCAACGACTCGATTAATGCCAAAAGAGACTCTCGAGAAGTCGTGGCATCGAGGACATGGTGAAATGAGTTCATGCCGCAGGCTTCGGTCTGTTTCACTTTATTACGAACATACACCTGGCTCGCTGGATCCTCACCAACCAAAACTACGGCCAAGCCCGGAGTCACCCCATGGGCTGCTTTGAGGGCTTTAACACCCTCAGCAACTTCTTCACGAACTTGTTCCGCAAATGCTTTACCGTCGATTCGTGTTGCCGTCATTTCAATACCACCGTTTTATGTCCATTCAAGAAAACGCGATGCTCACTATGTGCTTTAACTGCGCGAGAGAGCGCATAGTTTTCCATATTTCGCCCAGTCGCCAATAGTTGATCAGGACCAAATGTATGATCAACCCGAGCGACTTCTTGATCAATGATCGGCCCCTCATCTAAATCTGCAGTGACATAGTGCGCTGTCGCACCGATTGCCTTCACGCCGCGCTCATAAGCCTGATGATAAGGCCTTGCTCCTTTAAAGCTTGGAAGAAATGAGTGATGAATGTTGATACAGCGACCTGCGAGGTCCTGACACAATTCATCCGAGAGCACTTGCATGTAGCGGGCAAGCACAACCAAGTCGACGTGATGCTCATCGATCAACTGCCGAATTCGATCTTCTTGGGCAGCCTTAGTCGCAAGTTTGGACTTACCTGTTGGAAGCACTTCGAAAGGCGCCTGATGAAAACGTGCCAAGGGCTCGAGGTCAGGGTGATTCGATGCAACTGTTGTGACGTCAATATTTAATTCACCAGTTTGCTTTCGGTACAGCAGGTCATTCAAACAATGATCAAACTTGGATACCAAAATCAATGTTCTGTGAGGAATGGAGCGATTAATAAACTTCCAATCCATTTCAAAACGCGCACCAATCTCTGAAAACAACTCCGATAGCTCATCGGGCGTTAAGCCAGATTCAGGCTTAAAAAATTCTGCTCGACAAAAAAAGCGGCCCGTTTGGATGTCATCAAACTGCGACAGTTCCGTGATAAAGCAGTCCTGCTCGGCCAAAAAACCGGTAATTGCTGCAACCAAACCCGTCCGTCCTGGACAGGTAATCCGGAGCAGATAACGTTCTTCTGTGTTCATTCCTATCCTTAGGCTTTGGGTAGTGTGACCCCTGTTTGTCCTTGGTATTTACCGCCACGATCGCGATATGTGGTTAGACAGCGCTCATCGGATTGGAAAAATAACATCTGCGCGACGCCTTCATTTGCGTAGATTTTCGCAGGGAGATTTGTCGTGTTTGAGAACTCAAGTGTGACGTGTCCTTCCCACTCAGGCTCGAGCGGAGTGACATTCACAATAATGCCGCACCGTGCGTAGGTCGACTTACCCAAGCAGATCGTCAAAACGTCTTCGGGAATCTTGAAATATTCAACCGTACGCGCGAGAGCAAATGAATTCGGCGGAATGATGCAGACATCGGATTTGATATCAACAAAGCTCTTGTCATCAAAATTCTTTGGGTCAACAACCGCCGAGTGGATGTTAGTGAATACTTTGAATTCGTCAGCGCAGCGCACATCATAGCCGTAGCTTGATGTACCGTAAGAAATCAGTTTTTCGCCATCGCGCTCGCGAATCTGGCCTGCTTCAAATGGTGAAATCATGTCTTGGGTTTCAGCCATTTGCTGAATCCAGCGATCGGATTTAATAGTCATGGATTACTCGTCAGTCCCTTGGGTTTTCGTAATTAAATTGCTCGAACCATTCCGCTCAGCAAACAAAGCGAGTCGTGCGCCTGTGCGTCTAGCAATATCACGGTACGATTGCGCGATCATGCCATCTGGATCACTGATCACAGTTGGCTTACCGATATCTGTCTGCTCACGGATACTCAAATCCAGAGGCAATGCACCAAGCAATTCGGTGTCGTATTCTGCCGCAATTCTATCGCCACCGCCTTCACCAAATAAATGCTCGGTATGACCGCACTTCGAACAGCGGTGTAATGACATATTCTCAATCACTCCGAGCACGGGGACTTCGACTCGCCTAAACATCTCAATACCACGACGCGCATCAAGCAATGCAATATCTTGCGGCGTCGTCACAACAACAGCCCCATTAACAGGAACCTGCTGACTCAGCGTCAATTGAATATCACCTGTCCCTGGCGGCAAGTCGATTACCAAGTAATCGAGGTTACCCCAGTTGGTCTGACGGAGCATTTGTGTAAATGCACCACTGACCATCGGTCCACGCCAAATCGTTGGTGAACGCTCGGTTAACAAAAAAGCCATCGACATGACTGGGATACCATGCGCAATGACGGGATTAAACGACTTCCCATCGGGTGTCTCTGGACGCTGGCCTTGAACGCCCAGCATTAACGCCTGAGACGGTCCATAAATATCAGCATCCAACAAACCGACTCGAGCGCCTTCTGCTTGTAACGCCAAGGCCAGGTTCACAGCTGTGGTTGACTTACCAACACCGCCTTTGCCAGAGGCAACACAGATCACTTGGCGAACGCCTGGAATCGACTCAGTCCCCTCACGCGCAGGTGTCACAGGGATTTCATGTCTGACCCGGATAAAGGCCTCATTGACCTCTTTGATGCTCTCGAGCTTAGGTTTTAATTGCTTAACGAGGGAGCGCGTCATGCCCGCAAGCGGATACTTAAACGTCAGCTCGATATCGAGTTCACCGTCTTTCAATTCGCATCGCGTCAAAGCCCCACTGCGACCGAGATTAGCCTCGCGATAGGGGTCATCATGCTCTGAGAGAATCGCAATCACGCGATCATGGATAGAAGTCGACAAAATCATCTCCGTTTTCATCAAGAGTCAGCCAAAAACATGGCTAGTACCGGTATACTTGGGGATTAACTTGCACCGCAACAAGGAATTATTTCTGTGCCGACAGACAGACGCACCATTTTAGTCACGAGCGCCCTGCCCTATGCCAACGGCTCAATTCACTTAGGCCACATGCTTGAGTATATCCAAACTGACATTTGGGTTCGCTATCAAAAGCAATCTGGACATCAATGTGTCTATGTCTGTGCCGATGATGCGCACGGTACAGCGATCATGCTTCGCGCACAAACTCTTGGCATTACGCCAGAGGACTTAATCGCAGACGTGAAAGCAGAGCATGAAGCTGATTTCAGCGGCTTTCACATCGGATTTGATCACTATTCTTCGACACATACCGAGGCAAACCGTCATTACTCCGAGCTTATTTATTCTCGAGTACGCGATGCCGGTGGGATTGCGGTGCGGACAATCTCTCAGCTCTTCGATCCAGAAAAAGAGCTATTCCTTGCTGACCGTTACGTGAAAGGAATCTGTCCTAAATGCGGTGTCGATGACCAGTATGGCGACAACTGCGAAGCCTGTGGCGCGACCTATCAAGCATCGGAACTGAAGAATCCAAAATCTACGCTATCTGGTGCGACGCCTGTTCTTAAGGATTCTGAGCACCTGTTCTTTGAGCTAGGACAACATACGGAGTTCTTGAAAGAGTGGACTCGATCTGGACGACTGCAACCTGAGGTGGCCAATAAGCTTGCCGAATGGATCGAAGGCGGCTTGAAGAGCTGGGACATTTCGCGTGATGCCCCATATTTTGGCTTTGAAGTCCCAGATCACCCGGGCACTTATTTTTATGTATGGCTTGATGCACCCATTGGCTACATGGGTGCTTTCAGAGAGTGGTGCGACGCCAACAACTTCGACTTTGACTCTGTCTGGGGACCTGACAGTGATG